>JADQBC010000089.1 GCA_016903655.1 Gomphosphaeria aponina SAG 52.96 = DSM 107014 | reverse complement strand
AACCAATTAGAGCAGATGCTTTAATTCTCCTGCAAATTGACAATCAAATATTGCACCTGGAATTTCAAACTTTACCTTATTCAGTTCCACCCGTTTCCTACCGTATGCTCAACTACTGGACGCTCCTTTATGGACAATATTGGTGCGACATCGAGCAAATAGTAATCTTCCTGAAAGAAACAGAATCAGAGCTAGTTTTCCAAGACAGATTTGCCAGACAAAACACCAGACATACTTACCGAGTAATTCGACTTTGGGAAGAAGATCCTGCTCCATTTTTGGCAGAGCCTGCACTTCTGCCTTTAGCAACTTTAACCCGCAGTAACAACCCAAGAATGTTACTAGAAGAAATAGCAGAGCGAGTAGCTATAATAGAAGAAAAAGAGCAACAACAAAATATCTCTGTTGCTGCTGAAATACTTGCAGGTTTACGGTTTGAAAAAAATGTAATTCGTCAACTATTTCGCGAGGAACTTATGCGAGAATCAGTAATTTATCAAGATATCCTTGAAAAAGGAGAGCAACGAGGTTTACAACGAGGCTTAGAACAAGGGTTAGAACGAGGGTTAGAACGAGGGTTAGAACAAGGGTTACAACAAGGGTTACAACAAGGCTTACAACAAGGGGAAGCGATGGTGCTGATCCGTTTGCTAACTCGTCGCTTTGGGGCGATCGCTCCCAGTTTAACCGCTCAAATTTGCTCTTTATCTCTCACCCAGTTAGAAGCATTAACTGACGCACAGTTTGATTTTTCCACATTAGAAGACTTAATTACCTGGTTAAATCAGCAAACATAAAAATTCCCTTTCGTTGTTGCGCTTTAGCACAATATTTAAAATTCCACTAAAGCGCAACAAGGGAAAATTTATCATGTTTCCTGATAAATTCTGCTTGCACTTTTCCCAACCATTGAGGTACAAAAATCCCCTTTTCTTCTTCTGGAAACAACCGCTGAATAAACCCAACCAGCAACTCCACATTAGCTTCACCAGTTATCACATAGCCATACTTATCCAACACAAACCTACAATCACCTGCTTGACTAAAACATACCACTTGTTTCCCCAAAATTAACGCCTTTTCTACCAACTTTTCTCCTTTTTCGCAAACCACCAACAAATCTGCTAAACCCAGATAAAAGTCATAACTCTCAACCTTCCCAGTACTAAACAAATTACTCAATTTTTCTCCCGAACCTAACTCCCCTAACCACAGAAATTGCAACTGAGGCAGTTTCTTAGCCGTTTCCACAAAAATTTCCCAGCCACTTTTAGCGCCAATAATAGGTTTTTCCTCATCTATTATTTCCCCAAAAGCATTTTTAGGCAAAGTTTGAATTAACTTAGCTTTCTCCAACATTTTATCATGGGTTAATTCATCTTCAACCACCTCACAAATAGGGGGTAAAGTGAGGAAAAACTCCTCTACATCTTGCTTCACCTCAAGAGAAGCACACAGCAAAGTATCAACATTATCCATCAGCTCAACTCTAACCTTTCCCAAGAGCAATAACCGCAGATATTCCTCCTTCCTTTCGGTGCAATGCAAGGTATTTTTCACCCCACATTCCCGTGAAGCAACCACCCACTCCACCGCACTAATTGAATTAACATAAACCAAATCTGGCTGATGTTTTAAGATAAACTTGTGGGGATTGTTTCTAGTATCAACCACAATAACCTCATGTTCCTGCTCCCAACTTTCAACTAAATTTTTCCCTTTTTCCTCTGGATCAATCAACATTATTTTCATATTTTTACTCCTGCCAGAAAAACTCCATCCCTTGATGTCTCACTAAATTTCCAATTATTCTTTCTAGAGCATGAGCTATTTGTCCATCCATGTGAAAAGCTAAATCTCCCCCATCTCCATCTTCCAATTCCACATCCTTAAATTTCTCATAAATTGGTTGCAAAATTCCTGGGCGTACCAACATCATAGTGCCAGAAAGATACTCACATTCTCTAGCATCTTCTTTAATAGCAAATTCCTCCAACAGCCGATGATAATGTAAAGCATTCTTACCTAGTTCAGTATGTCGCCAATAACGAGAACCTAGCAGCCCAATTGTACTATTTTCTCGCATAATTTCCAGATTTGTCTTCACTTTCTCCTCACTGCCTAGAATAGCACTCAGCAAATCTTTCCGCCATAAATCTGACATAATTTTACTCACATGGGGGCTTTTTTTGGTGTGGAGGAGACAAAATAAATCATATTCAGAAAAATCTAACTGATTCATCAAAGCCAACTGACCACCAATATCTTTACCCCGATTTTTCGTAATTAATATGCTAGCATTGGGAGCATCTTGACGCAACTGTTCGTGAATTTTTGGAGTCCAAATACTTTCTACAACATTAATAAACAGGTCAAACTCTTCTGGGATATGCTGAATATAACCAAATAGCTCTGACCAAAGTTCAAAATAGTAGATATGAACCAGTACTGCCAACCGTTGTACCCCAGAAGAGATAACTGGGTTTGTGATAGTTTTCCTCACTGACTTTTCAGCAATATCTGGTCTTCTTTTAGGGTTATGAAAATCTGCCAAAGAGTAAAATCTTTCCTCTTCAATTCCCGATAACATAAAATGGCGAATAGCCTCTAACTTACATAAACCCTTCTTTTTCAAATCTAAATTAAGTTCCAAATATACTTGCCAGTCAAAATCAGGAGGTAGATCTGACTTTTTGAAATTCTGAGTCAGATAAAATTGCCCTTCCGCTAACTGATAATAAATTTCCGCCTCATCATAGCGTTTCAACTGCACCAAAGCATCACCTAAATAATAGTAAGCATTCCAATGAGTCGGTGCAATTTTTGTAGCTGTTTGATAACAATCAATCCCCTCATCCCACTTTTCGAGCAAAGAGAAAGTCTTACCCAAACGGAAAATTAAATCAACATTTTGGGGATAAAGTTTTATCCCCTGGCGATACAAAGCACAAGCCTTTTCTAACTCAGAAATTTTCCAAAAAGCATCTCCTAATTCATTATAAACCCATACAGGTAATTGGGGATTATCGGCAATTTCCTCATACTCTTCTACTGCTCCTAAAATATCCTCCTGCCCCAACTTTGCCCGAACTAATCTCGCCCTTGCTATCATATTATCAGGCTGAATTTGCAGCACCCGCCGATGACAACTAATAGCTTTTTCAAAGTCCTTAAGACTTTCGTAAACTCCAGCTAACTGAATTAAAACTGATGGCTGATCTGGCTCAAGCTCAAGCAATTGGAAGTATTTATCTAATGCTTGATAATAAACTATTTCTGCCTCACCTTTACGCCGCAGTAAAAGTAAAGTATCTGCCAATTTTTTGTAGGTAAAAGGAGAAGTTTGTCCCACCTTGATAGCGTTTTCATAGACAGTTACTGCTGCTTCTAACCTCCCTTTTTGTTCGAGAGCTTCTCCCAAATTATTGTAGATCCAAGGAGGACTTTCAGGGTTAAGTTGAATTGCCTTTTCATACTCTTCAATCCCAAGATCAAGCTGACCAAAATTCATATAAGCCCGCGCAAGTTTCCCCCGTGTTAAACTATGAGCAGGCTCAAGTTTAATCAGATGTTCGTAGGTGGCGATCGCCTCTTTCCATTCCTTCTTCTCTTCATAAACTTCTGCCAACTGGTTAAGCGCAGGAAAATAGTCACCGTCCAACTTCAAAGCTTCCTGAAATTGCTCCATCGCCCCTACTAACTTCCCTTCTTTCCTCAATTGAATCCCTTGATCTAAGTATTTTTTAAGCAAATCTTCCATCTTCTTCACTAAAACAAAAAGCAGATTTAACTATCATAAAGAAAAACGAACACTTTGGTTATTAGTACTTTACCATACTAAATATATAATTTACCTGAGGGCATTAACCAAAAGCAAGAAGTCCAAACTTAAAGAAGTCGATAAATCACAGATCCCATCATACTAGAATAGCACCTCATTCCCTGACAACGAGGGACTTATCAACACAAAACCTCTAGTTTTTCCAGATACTGAGTCCAGAGTTTTCATTGCTTCCCAAAGTTCCTCTACTTTTACCCAAACAGGAGGATATTTATAACGAGCAACATCTAAAACAAGAAAGCGGTCTGTTGCTTCATTATACGCAGCAATGGGAGAAATATGTCCCCCTCTTTCCTGACCTATACTAGGGCGTGAATAATTAACTAACACAAAATTATCTGACCGTTGTAAATTTTCCACCACCAGAGAGCGAAATTCATCAAGGGTTACATCACTTCCATAATGTACTTCTACCCGAACAGAATAACTGGCTAATAATAATCCTAACTGCTCCAAAGTCATCCCGCCCCGCCTCACATCTTCAGCAGTCATCACCTGTTGGGTTTGAGGATTATTAAACAAGTTTTCTTGAGTAAAAATGCGATAATTTCTATATTCTGGCGCTTCTGGAGCTTCAATGCTCATAGCATTTAATACCATTACTATACTAGCAACCCCACAATAAGCCAAGTTATTCTGAGTAACAAATTGAATACTTAAGGGAAAATAATCCTGCCTTGCTTCGCTTTCTAGCAGTAAACTTTCCCCCTCAGCAGAATTAAAATTAACCAGATTTTCTGAGATATCTAATGTTTGCGCTTTTACCCCACTACCTATGAGCACTGTTAAAATTAAAGGTAACACACTGCTGTTTAAATTCATGGTTTAAAGTTTTTTAATTGTGTATGCAGGCAAGATGCCTGCACTACTAAATGACAAAATCAACCTGCAACTATTTATCCAACTTCGGTTTAAGTGGTCGCACAAAATTAATTACCGCAGGTTCGGGCGGGTTTTGATTTAAAGATAACGTTGTGATAACAAAGATCTTGGCTAAACCCGCCCCTACAGAAATTGTATAAATAATTTTGCTGATCTACTTATAAGTTGACTTCACTTGCAACTCTTTTAACTGTTTTTCCTCCACTTGTGCAGGAGCATCAGTTAACAAACAACTTGCCTGTTGTGTTTTAGGAAAAGCAATTACATCCCGAATAGATTCTTCTCTAGCTAACAACATCACCAAACGATCTAAACCATAAGCAATACCTCCATGAGGCGGAGTTCCATACTCAAAAGCTTCCAAAAGAAAGCCAAACTTATTATAAGCTTCCTCCATTGATAAACCAATATAACTAAACACTTTTTCCTGAATTTCACGCTGGTAAATCCGCAAACTCCCCCCACCAATTTCCACACCATTATACACTAAATCGTAAGCTTGCGCTCTTGCCGTTTTCAAATCATTTAAATCATCGGGATGGGGAGCAGTAAAAGGGTGGTGCAGTGCTTCCAAACGTTTTTCATCTTCATTCCATTCAAACATAGGAAAATCTGTCACCCAGAGCAAATTCACCTTTTCCTTATCAATTAAACCCAACTCTTCCCCCACCACTAAACGTAAACGATCCAAGGATTTATTCACAATATTCCTTTCCCCTGCCCCAAACAGTAATAAATGACCAGGTTCGGCTCCAGTTTTCCTTAATAACTCCTGTTTTTGTACCTCGCTTAGATTATCTTTGATAGCCCCAATAGTATCTATTTCCAGACCTTCTCTTACCCGAATATAAGCAATCCCTTTTGCTCCAGCTAGACAAGCTTCTGTAAATAAATCCCCCCCAGGTTTGATTCTAACATTAGAGATAGTATCATTTCCCCCAGGAATCGGTAAAACTTTCACAATTCCCCCACTATTAACCGCCCCAGAAAACACTTTAAACCCTGAATCTTTCACAATTTCCGAAACATCAACCAATTCCAAACCAAAGCGAGTATCTGGGCGATCTGTTCCATAAATATCCATTGACTCAGCATAAGTAAGACGGGGAAAAGGACGGGGAAGCTCAATGTTTTTAATAGTTTGGAAAATGTGGCAAACCAAAGCTTCATTGAGAGCTAAAATCTCATCTTGAGTTAAGAAACTCATTTCCATGTCCAGTTGCGTAAATTCAGGTTGTCGATCTGAGCGCAAATCTTCATCACGAAAACAACGAGCAATTTGATAATATCTATCAAAACCCGATACCATCAATAACTGTTTAAAAAGTTGGGGAGACTGGGGGAGAGCATACCACTCACCAGGATTGACGCGAGAAGGAACAAGGTAATCTCTTGCCCCTTCAGGAGTAGAACGAGTGAGAATAGGAGTTTCCACCTCAATAAAATTCTCCTCGTCTTCTAAGAAACGACGAATAGCTTTAACCACTTGGTGACGCAACTGAAGATTGCACATCATGCGATCGCGTCTTAAATCCAAATACCTATACTTCAGCCGTAAATCTTCCCGCACTGCTTCCATTTCAGCAGTAGATACTTGAAAAGGTAGCTGTTTGCGCACACTATTGAGCAAAATAATCTGGTCAGCATACACTTCCACCTCCCCTGTCGGTAATTTAGAATTAAGGGATTCAGGTGGACGCTCACTCACCCTCCCGATAATTTGCACCACATACTCATTGCGCAGAGATTCCGCCTCCTCGTAGGATTCAGGAGTACGCTGGGGGTCACTCACAACCTGAATAATCCCAGTGCGATCGCGCAAATCAATAAAAATCACCCCCCCATGATCCCGACGACGATCCACCCAACCATAGAGAGTTACAATTTCCCCAATATTACTCCCTCGCACTTTGCCACAATAATCAGTTCGCATAGAGTATAATTTTTATAAATACAGCGTCTTTTAGATTAACACAATTCGAGCCTCTTGCCCGTTCCTATAACGGAGTAGGGAGCGGGGAGTGGGGAGTAGGGAGCGGGGAGTAGGGAGTGGGGAGAGCCGCTGGCAAGAAAAAAGGGCGTTGCTGAATAGTTGATTATATTTTTACACAACCTACTAACCAAACTAAAACCCTCTCCCCACTCCCTTCTCCCTTCTCCCCACTCCCTTCTCCCCACTCCCTTCTCCCTTCTCCCCACTCCCTTCTCCCTACTCCCCATGATCACCCATGGCGAGAATTTCCACCGCAGCGCGATCGCACACTCCCACTTCTCCCAAAGTCTCACGCATCAATTCATAATCTGCCCGCATTTTCTCCCGTCTTATCTCATTAAATAAAAGTGAGCATGATTCCTCAACAATTCTCTCAGGTGTAGCTGCTTCCTGGAGCAATTCTGGCACAATTTCTTCCATCAATACCAAATTCGGCGGCGACATAAAAGTAAGGGAAAAATTCAATAAATTGCGCGCAAACCACATAGTCAAAGGATGAACCCGATAAATAACAACTTGAGGCACATTTAATAAAGCAATTTCCAAATTAACAGTCCCCGATTTAGTAATCGCCAAATCCGCAGCAGCGATCGCCTCTAACCTCTTTTCTTCCACCAAAGTCGCCGACAAACCATAACTCTTAATCCCCGCTTCAATAGTAGATCGATAAGCTGCTAAAGAAACTGGAATTAAAAAATGTATATCAGGATATTTTCCTTGTAAAATTTGCCCCGCTTCCCCCATAACAGGAAGAATATATTTTAATTCTTGCTGACGAGAAGCTGGCAGAAGAGTTACTATAAGTTTATCACTTTCAATTCCCAATAAACTCCGAGCTTCATCCCTACTAGGAGCAGACTGCATCCGATCCAATAAAGGATGACCCACCCAAGTTACAGCCATTCCTTTACCAGCAAAATAATCAGCTTCTCCCTGAAAAATAGCCAACAAACGGTCAGTTATTTTCAGCAAACGTTGAGTATTTTGAGGAGCAGGAGACCAAACCCAATCTTGAGGGCCAATATAATAAATTATGGGCACTTGCGGTAAATATTTTCGCACATAACTCCCAATGGCCAAATTAGGACTAAGATAATCAATTAATACTAATAAATCTGGGGGATTACTGCGTAAATATTCTCTCGCTTTTTGTTGAATTTTCCAAGTCGGAAAAACAAAAGGAATCGACTCGATAATACCCACCGAACCAATGGCTGTAGTATAAGCTAAAATCCTCGCACCTGCAGCAGCCATCCCATCCCCCCCTAATCCCACAATGGACAAATCTATTCCCCTTTTTCCTGCATTTTTCTTCAGAGCAGAAACCAACATTCCCCCCTGTAAATCTCCAGAAACTTCTCCCGTACTAATAAAAATTTTCATGAAATTGATAATTGATAATTGCTATTTTATAGTTTATATGATTACATTAACAATTAACGTTTACCAGGAATAGGGCCCCGTCGTCCTTCAGAAATAGAAAGCCGTAAAAAATGCTGCAAATGCCCAACATATTCACTTTCACTCAACTTATCCAACTGTTGAATTGCCTCATGCAAAGAAATTCTGGCACCATAAAGAGTACGAAAAGCATCCTTAAGAAATTTTATTTCTATTGCAGTCAAACCCATCCGTTTCAGGCCAACAAAATTAAGCGATCGCACCCGAGCTGGATTCCCTTCAACCAACATATAAGGAGGAACATCGCGATCGATCCGACTCATCCCACCCAACATTGCCATTTTCCCCACATGGACAAACTGATGAACACCCAAAACCCCACCAATAACTGCCCTTGATTCTATCCGCACATGGCCTGCCAAAGCCACATTATTAGCAATCACCACCCCATCCTCAATTTCACAATTATGAGCAACATGAACATAGGCCATCAACAAATTATTATTCCCCATAATTGTCCCCTCATTTTCCCCCGTTGCCCGATTCACCGTAACATATTCTCTAATAATATTATTATCCCCAATTTTCAGCCAACTATTTGCCCCCTGATATTTCAAATCTTGAGGCTCTAAACCAATAACAGCACCTGGAAAAATCCGATTTCCCGAACCTATTTCCGTCGGGCCCGAAATCACCACATGGGCTCCAATAATCGTATCAGCAGCAATCTTCACATCGGCCCCAATTACACAATATGGTCCTACCTGCACACTCGGATGCAGTTCTGCTTCAGGATCAATCACCGCTGTTGAATGAATTAGTGTTTGCATTTTCCAAAAATCTTGAGGCAGCTTAGGGCATTAAAAATAAAGAAAAAGAACTTATTAATTGTTAATTCTTCATAGAATAACATCTAGGATTTTGCTTACCAAACCCCCATCAAGTAGTAAAATCATCAAACAGAGAAAACAACATTTCCCCCTGTACCACCAACTGACCATCCACCCAACCCTGGCCCTGCATTTTTGCAATGCGATTGCGCTTAAAAGACAGAAGTTCCACCGTCATCATCAACTGATCTCCTGGCACAACGCGACGGCGAAAACGAACCTTATCAATACCTGCAAAAGCAAAAAACTTCCCCCTCATTCCCGGAAGCTGAGTCAAAACCACACCCCCCACCTGTGCCATTGCCTCAACAATCAGCACTCCTGGCATAATTGGATGACCAGGAATATGTCCCTGAAAATGAGGTTCATTAAAAGTAACATTTTTAATCCCCACCGCCTTCTCTCCTGGCACATACTCAATAATCCGATCCACAAGAGCAAAAGGATAACGGTGAGGCAAAAGTTCCTGTATTTGTTCCACACTTAAGCTTGTATTAATCTCTTTAGCAATTTCAGAGTTAGTTGTTTCCACCGTATGGGTCATAAAAATTCTTAATTCTTGATTATTCACCATCAACCATTAACCATAGAGAGTTTGCGTGCAAGTTGAATATGCAAATTGTGACCTGCCTTATAAGCCAAGAAATGAGCAACAGGAATTTTCCCCAATAAACTCAAATCCCCCACCAAATCTAAAATCTTATGACGTACAGGCTCATTTGTAAACCGTAAAGGAGGATTTAACCAACCTTCCCCGCTGCAAACCAAAGCATTATCGAGAGTCCCACCCTTAATTAAACCCAAAGAACGTAATTGTTCAACCTGTTCTGCTAATACAAAAGTCCGCGCAGGAGCGATCGCCGCTGCAAAACTTTCCACCATCGGACTCCAACTATACCATTGATTCCCAATCGCCGCAACAGCAAAATCAATCCCATAAGTAAACCGCATTCCCTCTGCAGGCAAAGCAGCCACAAAAGCATCCCCTGAGCGTACCCAGATCGGCTCCTTAACTGCCCCCATTGCCAAAGCATTTCCCCTTAAATTAATTGCCTCCACCCAATCTTTAGCCGAACCATCAAGCAAAGGCACCTCAGGCCCATCAATTTCGATACAAGCATCCACCACCCCACTAGCCACCAAAGCCGCCAGCAAATGTTCCACCGTTTTCACACTTGCCCACTCAGTTGCCAACTCAGTGGATAGAGTAGTTTCCCGTACTGAATCAATCCTAGCAGGAATCACAGGTTTTCCTGGCAAATCCACCCGAACAAAAAAACGACCTTCCCCCACCGCTGCGGGTAATACTCGCACCTTCACAGGCACACCAGAATGCAAACCCACCCCCTCAACTTCAAAATCCTCACCCTTTACCATAAACAAACCACCTAATCAAGCAACTTAGAACCTTTCACCAATACCAAAATGAATCCGACTATCACCATCACCATTCATGCCATAATCAATGCGAATCGGGCCCAGAGGAGAATTTACCCGAATCCCCAAACCATAACCATAACCACTGCCAGGAAGACCCCTAATGCCCGACGGATTACCAGGCACACCATTCCCAGAACCCAGATCAGTTCCATAATCCAAAAACAAAGCACCGCCCACCACCTTAAAAATTGGGAAACGATATTCAGCCGTTGCCTGAAAATAACTCCGACCACTGCCAAGTTCTCCTTCAGCATAACCCCGCACCGAATTACTACCCCCCAAAACAAAAGCCTCATAGGGAGGTAAATCCCCCAAAACAGTCCCAGTTTGAACATTAAAAGCCAAAGCCTGCGGTCCCTCACTAAAATCAAAATTAATCAAACTCACAGGAATATAGTAACTATAGCTAGCCCTGATCCGATTAAACAAAATACTCCCCGAACCCAAAGGCAGCGTTTGATCCATCCCCAAGCGGAGCAGAGAACCACTCGTCGGTTGCAGCGGATCATTGCGATTATCCTGAGAAGCTCCAAACTTCAAAGTCAACAAATCATCCTGACCACTATCACTAAAAGCCAATTTGATATTACCATCCTCTTCCCGAGAGCGCGGAGCAATATCACCATCAGCATTTTGAATCTGAACATGCTGATAATCGAAACCCGCAGATAAGCGCCAACTCGGATCTGTATAGGGATTTTTTGCCAAAGGACGGAAAAAAGTTACTCCCCCACCCGTCCGTACCACACGAGGACTATCCCCACCATTAGCCGTTTCAATCCCACTATCATTCCCATCATAAACCAGAGAAATGGACCGACGACGAAAACCATTCACTGTGTAGGAAGTACGGTAAGGGTCTCCTGCAATCCAAGGATCCGTAAAACTCAGGTCAAACAACAATTCCCGCACACCCAACTGAAACTCTGCCGCCAATGTTTGGTTATTACCCCCCAGATTTTGCTGTTGATAACTCAGTGTCCCAAACAAACCACTACTAGAGCTAATCCCCGCCCCCGCAGCAATTGAACCCATGCTACCTTCTACCACATCCACAATCATAATCACTTCTCTGGGGTCTGTTCCTGGTTCAAAGGACAAACGCACATCCTCAAAAATCCCCAAACCAAAAACCCGTCGCAAATCCCGCTGTACTGTATTCCTATTGAACACATCCCCAGGTTTTAACTCCATTTCCCGCGTAATAATAAAAGGACGAGTTCTCCCATTTTCTACAGGTTCATCTTCCTTATCGAAATATCTTACTTGAATATCTTCAATCACCCCTTCTGCCACTATTAGAGTAACCGTCCCATCTGGGTCAATTTCTGGAGCGCCAATTACCTGAGCCAGTTCGTAACCATTATCGGTGTACCACTTATTTAACTCTTCGATCCCCTTTTGCAACTCCCGCAGATTAAGAATCTTGTCATACTGGCCCTTAAAAATGCGTTCCACTTCCTCGGTCGGCAAAACTTGGTCATTTTCCCTTGCTGGTACAGTTTCCACCACCACTCGACTCAGCACTGGGTTAGGCTGCACCACAAAAGTTACCCGCACCCCCAAAGGCGTATCCTCGGGAATAACCGTTACATCAGCAAAAAAACCTGTGGCATAGATCGCGTTCACATCCTCTTGCAAACTGGTTCTTGTTGCCGTTCTCCCCCCTTGAGTATTAATAGTATTGAAAACTAAATCTTCAAGTTCGGAGTTGCCTTCTGTCCCACTGACAGCCACTTCTGCCACTAACACTCGTCCTTCTTCAGCAGCAGATGATGGAGTCGTCTCATTATTCTGCGGGGGAGTTTCCTCCTCTAATACAGGATTTTCACCTCTTGAAGGTTGTAGCTGACTGATTTTTTCTCCTTGCTCTCCTCTATTTTCTCTCAACCTGCTTGGCAACCAGGGAAAGGATACCAAACCCCTTTTAACTGCTGTTGGCTCTGGTAAATTAGCAGCAGTTTGTCCCCTAACTTCTTTCCCTATCACCAGAGTTGTTGACAATGTAACAAATATTCCGACTATAATATAGCGAAACCCCTTGTATTTTATGTACTTTACCACTTCCACACACCAATTTTAAAAATCAATTTATTAGCTTTTTTGCTCTTAATATACTATCTCAACTTGGTTAAGCGTTCTTAGTTGCTCGTTAATAGTTAATCCTTAATAGTTCATCTTTCACGGTTAACCATCAACGAGCAACTAAATTTGGGCCAGGACTCTTTGTAGTACTTCCTGATAGGCAGATTCAACGGCTCCCAAATCGCGACGAAAGCGATCTTTATCTAAAACTCGCGCCAAGGGATCCGTTTCTTGAGAGTCCCAGAGGCGACAAGTATCTGGGCTAATTTCATCAGCCAAGAGTAACCTAGAAGAAGAGTCTAACCCAAATTCGAGCTTGAAATCTACCAGAATAATATCGCAGCGCCAGAAAAATTCCCTGAGATGGTCATTGACCTTCAGCGCCATCTCCTGTATTTGTGTCAATTGTTCTTTCGTAGCCAGCTCTAGTAAGAACAAGCGATCGCTACTCAACAAGGGGTCTCCGAGTTCATCATTTTTCAAATAAAATTCTACTAAGGGTTGAGGCAGAATTTTCCCTTCAGGCAATCCAGTTTGCCTACACAAACTGCCAGCCGCAATATTCCGCACCACCACCTCCAGGGGAAAAATTTTTACCGCCCGCACTCGCATTTGATTAGGCGCAGGTCGATCTATATAATGAGTAGCAATTCCCACTGACTCTAGCAACTGAAACAATGCAGCCGCTACAGTACAGTTAATTTCTCCCTTTCCTTGGATCTGTCCCCGTTTCTGGGCGTTAAAAGCTGTGGCATCATCTTTATAATAGGTCAAGAGAATTTCTGGATCTTCCGTCGGATAGAGAATTTTAGCTTTCCCTTCATAAATTTTTTCTACTTCTGACATAAACGATTCCTGTGAGCGAAAAAGTGGTGGCAATTGCTATAGTACCCTTAAATTAAGATCTGCAAACCATTAATTAAATGTACTTCCATACACTTTTTATTCTGTTGCAAGATTCTGGTTCTGTTACTTGCCCCTACCAAAAAAAAGGACGTAGCAATTGTGGCTGACAATGAAAAAGAGGATTTCTTATATCCTCGAAGCAAATATTATGGTAAGGTGAATCCAGAAAATATGGTTTTTAATGCCAATTTACAAGAATTTGTTCAGCGGGTGAGCTACATTTGTAGCTTAGAAACTAATGGTAAGATTGACCCGCATCAAGCTTATAAAGAAATCAAAAACCTTTGGAAACAGCTTAAAGAAAGTAAAAAGCAACTGGGAATTGGAGAAGATCCCTTTAAAAATGAAGAAATGGACTCTTAATTACATTATCTAATCATGTCTCGTGCCAAAGCTCTCCAGTACTATCTGCTCGCTCGTCTGCTGCTCGCTCCTCTCATGCTCTGGACAATTACCACCTTAGTATTTCTCCTTTTACGAGCAACTCCAGGAGACCCAGCCGACGCAATTTTAGGTACTCGCGCCCCAGTTTCAGCTAAGGAAGCTTTAAGAGAGCAGCTAGGATTGGCAGATCCCCTCTGGCTACAGTATTTTAACTATTTAGGTGATTTACTCCGTTTAGATTTGGGCAAATCTTTAACCAGTCGGGGGCTTCCTGTTTGGGATGTTATTGTGCAGCATTTCGGCGCAACTGTGGAGTTGTCTTTTTTTGCCATGCTTGTAGCTGTGGTTGTGGGAGTGAGTGTGGGCATAGTTTCTGCTTCCCTTCGGGGTACAATTTTTGATGTTTTTGGGCGCTTATTTGGGATTATTACCTATTCTTTGCCCTTGTTTTGGATGGGCATGGTACTACAATTAATTTTTTCTGTTCAACTCGGCTGGTTTCCCCTCGGTACTCGTTTTCCTCTTGGTGCTCGAGTACCTGAAGGGATTACGGGTTTATACACCATTGACAGTTTATTAGGGGGAAATTTAGGTCAGTTTTTTACTGCTGTTCATTATCTTATGTTACCATGTTTGACTCTGGGCATTCTTCTCAGTGGGATTTTTGAGCGCATTGTGCGGGTTAATCTGAGACAAACACTCCAAGCTGATTATGTGGAAGCTGCTAGGGCTAGAGGTATCCCAGAAAGGCGTATTCTCTTCGCTCACGCCCTGAAAAATGCTTTAATTCCTGTCATTACTGTTTTGGGGCTGACTTTTGCTGCTTTACTTGGAGGAGCTGTTTTAACTGAGGTAACATTTTCTTGGCCTGGTTTAGGAAATAGATTATATGCGGCAATTTCTGAGCGAGATTATCCCACTGTACAGGGCATAATGGTGTTTTTTGGCTTAATTGTGGTGGTGGCTAGCATGGCTATTGATATTATTAATGCTCTCATTGATCCCCGTATTCGCTATTAAAGTTGATGGATAATGGAATATAAAGGGGATGATTATCAACCATGAACCATCAACTATTAACAATTAACCAGGCTCCACAAGATTGAAGTTTTAATTGCCGATCAAGATCAGGGTGAATGTAATTGGAGTAAAGAGGATGATCAAAACAGTGCAGAACGAAAATTTGGTCGTTCCAACGGGAGGGAAAATATCTTATATAATTGAGTCCGTTGACTTTTTCCAATTTCCTGTTATCGTGCTGCTGTGAATACTCTTTAATAGCACATAGCTGACCTACGCTTTCGGAAATTATCCCAATATTGGAACTCATAATATCGTCAAAGTAGCAAAAGACTCTGGGTAAGAGATACTTGTTTTCGCATTCAAAAAGTTTTAATGCGGCTACCGTTGAGCTGTAGTAGTCCAAATCATGAAAAACAGCTCCAATGGGAGCAGGTTGATATTTGGTAACAAAGTCAGCTACCGTATCCTTAACATCTCCTAGGACTAATGCAGATTTTTTGAGAGTTTGGCGTAGGGCATTTTCGTCCATGGCAAAAAAACCCTGTTGCCAAATATAGGGTAAGTCTCTGGGATCTTCGGGTTTGGGCAGACCTTTACCTGAGTCGAATCCATAAATTTCAACCTCTACTCCCGTTGCGATCTCAATCTCTTCTACAATAGCTTCGATAGCTTTAAGTCCGTTACCTCCTGCTACGCCAAATTCAATGGCGCTGATTTTCGTGAGAGATAATTTTTGTGCTATATAGCACGCCTGGTAGATACAATAAGCGTAATGAGGCCTGGAAAATAAATCAAAGTCCAGACGCAAATTTAAGGATGAAATAGGTAGTTTTTTCAGCAACCAATGGAATCCTTCTTTGGGATCGATCATCTTTCCGAGTATTTGCTCTAACATATGTTTTAAATGACAGATTTTTATCGGGTAATTATACTCCTATAGTGTTTTTTTGTCAACCATTTTTTTTGAGATAATTATTATTAATAAGAATTAGAAAAACAATGGCATCTGATGTAAATTAAAGATGGCTCATGAAGCATAAACAATCAACCATCAACCATCAACAATCAACCATCAACCATCAACCATCAACTATCAACCATCAACTATCAACCATCAACCATTAATAAGTAATATGGAATTAATCGCAATTTTACTGTCTAGTTTATTAACTTTAATTTCCAGCACGGGGTTGTTGATTGATAAGGCGATCGCTAATACTCTTCGTTCTCGGTTAGAAGAAGTAGAGCAGTTAGAAGTTAGGGTGGATAACACTCCAAGTTATCAAATTCTTCAGGGAAAAATTAACCGAATTAGAATTGCTAGTCGAGGAGTGCAACCAACTCCTAACTTGCGCATAGAAGTTCTAGAAATAGAAACAGATCCCATCAATATAGATTTACAAAATTTGCGCCAAAAAGGAATTAGTTCTTTTCAAGAATCTCTGAGAGAACCAGTAACAGCAGGAGTGCGTTTAGTCCTTACTGAAGCAGATATTAACCAGGCATTAGCAGCTAAAGCAATACAATCTCGTATTGAAGAGTTACTTAAGAAATTGAGTGGCAGTGGTTCGAGAAGTTACGAAGTAGTAAATCCTCAGATTGACTTGTTAGGAGATGATCGATTAAAAATTATGGTACAATTACGTCGCTCTCAGGATGCAGAACCATTAAATATTAATTTGGAGTTAGGAGTAAAAGTAGTAGAAGGAAGAACTTTAGATCTCATAAATCCAGTAGGGACAGCAAATGGTAGAGCTTTATCTTCACGTCTGTTAAATGGATTTGCTGAACGTTTAAGTAGTCGCTTAGATTTACGCAGACTCGAAAAGTCAGGAACTATGGCCAAGATCTTACAATTAGATCAGGATCAAGATGAGATTGAGCTAGCTGCCATATTCAGTGTAGCAAATAGAACTCAGCCCACAGTTACCCAAGACAAGTAGGATCAAGATGGTGGGAGCATTTTATTGATAGCATCGTCAGTATAACCTACGAGTTACCATTCTTTCAGACCTGCCAATTATGTATAAAGGAGTATCATTATGCAAGATCAACAAAAAAGTCGTCGTCTTTCTTCAGGTATAATTACTGGAATATCAGTTGCAGTTTTAGCTGCTTCAGGGATAGCTTGGTGGGTGATCAATTCTCCCCATCCCCCCGCTCCCACAAATCAAACAGTAAATCCCACTCCCACATTGCCACAACAGTCAGAGGCAGAAGAGCTACAAATTTACTGGCTAAATGCTGCAGGCAATGATATTGAGTTACTTCCTGCTAATATCAAAATCGAGAATGCTGCCAACGAACAAGAACTTCTCGAAACAGCATTCAGACTTTTATTAGCAGGACCTGACTTAGACGCTTACACAAGTACAATTCCTCCAGGAACAAAATTACTAGGTTTGAGTTTAAAAGAAGACGGCGTACATATTAATCTTTCTCAAGAATTTACCAGTGGCGGCGGCAGTGCTTCAATGACTGGTCGTCTGGGACAAATTATTTACACAGCTACCAGTTTAAACCCCAAGGAAGCGGTTTATATTGATATTGAAGACTCACCCCTGGAGGTTTTAGGCGGGGAGGGACTTATAATTGAGCGTCCCATGACTCGTAAAGATTTTGAGGAAAATTTTACTTTCTAAAGAATAATGGTCAAACCTTCCAATTATCCTGGATTAATCCACATTAGGGTTTGACCATATTCTACAGGGTTGCCATTTTCTACCACAATCTTCATGACTTGTCCTGAGACTTCGGCTTCAATTTCATTCATCAATTTCATGGCTTCAATAATACAGACCGTTTGCCCAGAGCGAATGCGATCGCCTTTTTCTACAAAGGGAGCTTCCCCTGGAGCAGGCGCACGATAAAAAGTTCCTACCATGGGGGAAGTTATTTCTACCCATTTTTTCTCTGCTTCTTGACGAGTTGGAGTTGTGGTTTCGGTTTCAGGGGGAATAATAACTAGGGAGTTAGGATCTGGGGGTGAAGGTGGTGGAGCCACCACCACAACTTCTTCTCTAGGTTGGGAATTCTTCCGCAGCGTCAATTCGAGCGCCTCACTTTTTATAGTTAACTCCGTAATCTCAGTTTGAGCGATCGCCACTAAAAATTCCCGCAGTTGGTTAAAATCTATTGACACAAATCATACTCCTCTTATAATAATAAAATTACAAAGCAAGTTACAACCAGCACGTTTCCATAGAAAATCTTAGCCGATGGTGGATTAAATCAAAACCTAGGGGGGAACCTCAATGCCAGCGCAAGCCTATAAAGGAAGAGATCCTAAAAACCTCATGGGGCTAAGTACTGGATTATGTAGTCAAATAATATAGAAGCATCACCTGTTCTGGGCTAACCCCTACTTTCTTAGACTAAGATAGACATTAGTGGTCAAATGTCTAAGAAAAAAGAAATATATGAGAACAAAGGAATTTGCTCGAAAATTGGGGATATCAACAAAAACCGTGCTGGGATAAGTC
>JADQBC010000013.1 GCA_016903655.1 Gomphosphaeria aponina SAG 52.96 = DSM 107014 | reverse complement strand
TCCAAAATCTAATCATAGTCTTGATTTAATCATTCCAAAATCTAATCATAGTCTTCATTTAATCATTCCAATCATAGTTAAAGACAAGGTACAATCATCCAAAATCTAATCATAGTCTTGATTTAATCATTCCAAAATCTAATCATAGTCTTCATTTAATCATTCCAATCATAGTTAAAGACAAGGTACAATCATCCAAAATCTAATCATAGTCTTGATTTAATCATTCCAATCATAGTTAAGCTTGACTAAGTAATAAAGAGTGCTGAAATGGTTGCTCATTGACGGCGAGTAACATATCTTTAATATAAGGTTTCAGCTCATCGATTGACTTCTCCCACCACTTACTTTTGAGAATAATTTCGCCCACCTCATCAGAAAATCTTTTTCTAATCAACTTAGCTGGGTTTCCTGCCACAATAGCAAAATCGGGAACATCTTTGGTAACAATAGCCCCCGCTCCTACAACCGCGCCTATGCCAATTCGATTACAACCAGGTGTTATTAGGGCTCCATGTCCAATCCAGGCATCATGCCCAATTTCTAAACTGGTACTTGGAGGCAGAGTATTTTCTTGAACATAACCTAGACTGGGGGCATAAAAATAGGGATGGGTTGACAGTCGTTCTATGGGATGATTTTGTAAGAATACACAAACATTTTGAGCGATAGAAACGTAACGACCAATAGTGACTCCAGCTGGAAAAATAAACGGGTTCATCAGATCAGGAATAAAGCCATAGCTGTATGCTCCCAATTCAACGTTATTATAAGTTTTGAGGATTTTTCGCAGGGTTGCCGAGCGATAGCATCCACCTTCTGTTAATAAAAAAATGACTTTTAAAAGCTGCTGCATGGGTTGCTTTTGCATCAGCGGATAACGATAAGCTTTGATTAATAAAGGGGAGAGCAATGAAGCTTTTAATTCACTTTCCATCATTTTTGGTATTTTGGTTTGAGAAAGACTAACAATCCTGAAATCAGCTTCTAGGATATCATTTCGTGCTTATATTTGATAGCTTGGTTGATTATACATGAGTACGAAAGTAGTAGCTAAGTTAATTTTGTCATTCGTGTGTTTCACCCTTGATAAAAACTGCTATCAATTAAATTTCAGCCAATCATTAATTTAAGAAGCTTAATTTAATTTCCTACATAAAAAAAAATCCTATGTAGGAAATCACAAATAAAAACTTAAATGCTCAAAAGGTTAGCCTTAACTAATTTCTATGAAGTAATTATTAATACATAAAAATTTAATGAATGCCGAAAAAAAATCGACCATAGGGCAAAAAAATGCCATAGCATAGATTATGCTATCTAAGTGGAAGAATTAATCCTCAGAAGAAAAATTGCTCGCAATTAGCCATGAATACAAGTGCAACATTAACCTTTTGTCTAGATCCAGAGTACTTAAATAATTTAGCGACAAAGCATCGCGAAGCCTACGCCCTGGGTAAGCCCTTTCCACATATTATTATGGATAACTTTTTACCAGCATCTGTGCTAGACCAGGTATTAGAGGAATTTCCTCAACCAAATTCGGTTAATTGGCAAAAGTTCAATGCTGCTACTGAAAAGAAACTCGCATCTACATCGGAATTGCAAATGGGAGAAGCAACGCGGTTTCTGTTATATCAACTAAATTCGTCAGTGTTTATTCAATTCTTGGAAAAGTTGACGGGTATTGACGGACTCCTCCCTGATCCTCATTTTATCGGCGGAGGTTTGCATCAAATTGTCAGAGGCGGCTACCTTAAACTCCATGCTGATTTTAATCGCCATATAACACTGCCCCTCGATCGCCGCTTAAATCTTTTAATCTATCTCAACAAAGATTGGGAAGAAGAATATGGTGGTCATTTTGAAATGTGGAACAGAGATATGACTAGGTGTGAGCAAAAGGTTTTACCTATTTTTAATCGCTGTGTAATTTTTAGCACAACAGACTTTTCTTATCATGGACATCCAGACCCCTTGACTTGTCCAGAAGGTGGCACCCGCAAGTCACTGGCGCTCTACTATTACAGCAATGGACGACCACCAGAAGAAATTGGAGGTAGTCATACCACTTTGTTTCGGGAACGTCCAGGAGAAAATTTAAAATCAGAAATTTGGAAGGTCAAAGCACAAACTTTTGCCAGAAAATTAATCCCTCCTCTTGTCACCGAAATTTTACAAAATCAAAAAACTAAGCAATAGTAATGGTTGATGGTTGATGGTTGATAGTTGATAGTTGATGGTTGATAGTTGATAGTTGCTCTTCTTCCATGAACGATTAACAATCAACAATTAACTGTTGATAGTTGATCGTTGATGGTTGATCTTCTTCCATGAACGATTAACAATCAACAATTAACCGATGTAATCACTTTTTAATTACAGAAAAACAAGCCTTAAATAAGCTTTTCCTTAATTCTCCACAGATAAGCGCAGTTGAGACGGCAAATGTCAAAGATACCAAAGCTAAACTAATAATTCCTAAAACAAAATTTGAGTTTTCTCCCAGGGTCAAGACAATCAACCATGAAACTCCCCAAAATATAATTGTTATTACCAAGGGAATAAAACAGATATTGATGGGTATTTTTTGTAAATTTTGTAGTCGCCAAGCTGTTACCACCAGTGCTAAAACTTCACCAACTGCGCCGCTGGCTGCGATCATCGCCAGATTTCCACCCTTTAAAGCAACCATTAAGGTAAAAAACAAGGCTAAGGTACGATAAAAATTGGAAATCATGGAATTTTTGGTATCTCCCATAGCTACTGCTGCAATAGTAGGCACAGAGCGTAAAATACGAATTGACCACATAATCCCTGTCCAGCCAACGATCGCCCCATATCCGATATATTTATCCCCAAAAACAAATGATAATGTTGTTCCCCCGCAAACAATAAAAAATATGGCAAACAAACCTGTCAGCAATGACAACAACTCTATCCCCAAACTATAGCGTTTAATAAATTGTGTTCTCTTACTTTGGCTGCGGGAAAATATCGGTAAAAGTAAAGACCTAATTGTCTTGATAATTAACATGGCTGGGGTCATTGTCATCATAAAAGCTGCACTATAAACCCCTAGAAACTCTATGTCGTACATTTTGCCGACAATTATTTTATCCCCTTGAAAGATGCCAAACATTAACAAACCGTTAATTAACAATGGCCAACCAAAGATAAATATTCTTTCAAGATATCCCTGATTAAAAGAAATTCCGTAGGGACGTTCAGCCAATAAATGGGTAACAATCAGGAAAATCCCTGCCTGAATAATTACCAACCAAAGAACCGCCGAATAATCCCCTAACCATTCAATTAAAGGATAGACAGCCAAAGCCATTACAACCTGGGGTATAAATTCTATGAGAACTAGGGGAGCCAAGCGCATATCACGTTGGTATCTCTGAGGGTCGAGATGGATAAACCCTCGCAGGAGTGGGACAAGAGCTAGCCAACGAAATGCCCAAGTAGCTTCTGGAATATCAAACAATTTAGTGATAATTGGAGCTAAGAAAAACATGAAAACAGCCCCAACAATCCCCCGAGTTATTGTGACTAAATGGGCTGCATTTTGCAGTTCTGGATCATCACCGTCTTTTGCTTGAACTAGAAGCTGATCTACTGCCATTTGACTGATCAGTTCAAATAGAGAAACAGTAATAGTAAAAGTAGCAGCGATGCCAAAATCTTCCTTGCTTACCATCCGCCCAATAAGAGCATTTCTCAAAAACGATAAGGCTTGACTACCAGCTTGTCCTCCTACCATCAGAGAACCGCCACGAAGCAGTTTTGATATACCAACGCTCATGCTCATCCAGATTAAAATTTACTATTGATTATACTTATAGATAATGAAAAAATGTAATTAAATCCGCGAAAGATTTGTAAGGTACAATCATCCAAGATTATGGTTGGAAACAATCAACCCATTTTCCATTAGATAATGAAAAAATGTAATTAAATCCGCGAAAGATTTGTAAGGTACAATCATCCAAGATTATGGTTGGAAACAATAAACCCATTTTCCATGCCACAATCTAATCATAGTCCTCATTTAATCATTCCAATCATAGTCCTCATTTAATCATTCCAATCATAGTTGCGATCGCTTCCATCTGTTCTTTTGCTTGTGCGATAACTTGAGGCAAATACTCGGAGAGTGTGCTAGCTGCTACTTCTCTTTCATTCCATGACTGCCATAACTGCTCTATCACTTTTTCCGTAGTTAAACTTCTGGGATCTGCAACCTGCTTCCCCTGTCCACAGGTTTCAAACACCCCTAATGTCTTCGGACTGTAGGCAATAGCTGCTGTCGGTACTCCTGATGAAAGTCCTGCAATGGTCGAGTGCATTCTTGTCCCACAAAACCAGTCTGTCTGACTAATAATCCATTTCATTTCACACTGGTCATATTCTGCTGGCACCACAGCCACTCTGTCTTTTGCCAACTCCCCCAGTTCACTCACCACTTGAGCGATCGCCGCTGGATCTGACTCTGTTTCCCCTTTTGGTGCTAATACATGGGGAATTAAACTAATTACAGCATCTGTTTCTTTTAATAGTTTTGCCAAAAATCCTGTCACCACTTGGCGATAATCCGCCTTAAATCCATATTGACTGCGTGCTGCCTCAGGATTATTATAAATCAAGCCGCTAATATTAAACCCAACATGAAGCTTTTTCTCACTCATCCATTGACTTATCTGCTCTGGAATTGGCTTTTCTGGTTTATTCTTTTGCAGTAAAAACGCAACATCAACCCCTACACGATGGCGATTCGGATCAAATTCATCTCCGAGTAAAGATTTTAACTCTTCATAAGAACGTAGATCCCTAGCCCAGGCTAATTTTGCCCCCCGCGCTACTCTTGCTGCTACCAAATAAGCTTTTTCAGTAGCAAAAGGGCCATAGGTTTGGGGTAACAAAATCAATGGTATATTATTTTCCAAAGCAATCAATTTAGGAAGAGTGACAGATCTAAATCTCTCTTCTCCATAGAGATCTGTAAAACTATCTCCCCCAGTAATATCCAAAACCGCCTTAGCCCCAAGGAGTCTTTTTGCCGCTGGATTTGCCAACCCTCCAAGTTTTGCCGCCAGTCGAATGCGGGAAAGTGCCTCGCTTTTGTAAATTCTTTTGGTTTCTTTTGCTCCACAAAATTCCACTGCAATAGAACCCTGGGGAGTTTTAATTGCTCCTGTACGCACCCCATCTCCATAATCAAAAATCACAAAAGACCCATTTGGGACAAAAGCTGTCAAAGCTGATATTGTTGCATGACACAATGCTGCAACTCCTAGATTACTATTATTTAATTCTGCTCCGCAAAGTATAAATGTGGAGTTTTTCTGCTGCAAAATACACCCCCTAATTTAATTTTCTCCAGTTTTCTCAGAACAGCCCATGATATCGCGCTCTATGTCTCATGGATTCTAGCCCAGAGGAAGCATTTTGTCAAGTTTTTTTTCACTCTACCAATTGTTTTTTTTTGTATTTTTTTGCTCCTCGGGGAACTTGCTAATTTTCCCTTCTGCTCTTGTCAAATCTGGGTAATTAATGTATCTTAATCCTTAATTAATTAATTAATTGAATACCATGATCATTTCTCACCGTCACAAATTTATTTTTGTCCATATTTATAAAACTGCGGGCACCTCAATTAATGACTGTTTAATCAAGTATGGAAGAATGAGAGAAAGATTGCTCCATGATTTTGATTTTACCCGCAGAATGATCATGGTAATTAATAAAAAATTCAATCTTCGCTGGCAGGATGATGGTTTTAGCCATATTTTAGGTTTGCACAACCATTCTACCGCTCAAGAAATCAAAGAATATCTAGGGGAGCAATTATTTAATCAGTATTTTAAATTTGCTTTTGTGAGAAACCCTTGGGATTGGCAATTGAGCTTTTATTTTTTTCTCAAAAGAATCAAAACTCATCAACTTTATGAACTCGCCAATAATTATAACTTTCCCGAATTTCTCAAAATTCATTTAGATAGTCAACCACCTTTGCTCTTAGACTTTTTAACAGATTCTCAAGGAAATATCATAGTAGATAAAATTGGCCGACTAGAAAATATTGAACAGGATTTCAGGGAAATCATCCAAAAAATTGCCCTCGATCCTAATCTATTAGTTTTACCACAAAAAAATGTCTCAGAAAACCGCCAAAGAGGTTATCAATCTTACTATGATCAAAAATCTGCTGCTTTAGTAGCTGAATACTTTCAAAAAGATATCAACTACTTCCAATACACTTTTGAATAAAAAATTTAAGGGAGACATTGATAAAAAGCCCAGCTCTCCCCTTGATTATCTCCCTTGATGCAAAACTCTGGCGTTGCTCGCAGGCTAAAATTATTTAACTACCTGATTAACAACAGTGCCTAAAATTGGAGTTCCCACTCCCTTTAACTCATCGATAGCTTGTTCTAAGGCTAGAGGTTTCAGCTTCCCTAAACCTGCCACTAACACCACCCCACTTGTATGGGGAGCCAGAATATAGGTATCTGCACAATCCAAAAGTGACGGTGTGTCATAGACAACTAAATCAAAATTAGCTTCCAATTTCTCCATCACTTCCTTCATTTTCTGAGCCGAAAAAGTCTGAATTGGATCTGAGGCTATCGAACCTGCTGTTATTACAAACAGATTTTCATGCCCTGGCACTTGCTGAATCACATTTTTTAGCTCCTGATTATTATGGATTACATCTGTCAATCCTTGCTCATTTTCTAGGTCTAAATGCTTATGAATGCTAGGATTCCGCAGATCAGTATCAACTATTAACACACTTTGTTCCATTGTCGCTGCTGCCTGGGCTAAATGTACTGCGACCGTAGATTTTCCCTCACCTCCCAGTGCTGAAGCGATCGCCAATGAACGAATTGGCATTTCAGAACTTAATACACGAATATTCATGTAGGTTGCGTGAAAAGACTTAAATGCTCCTGTCTGTAATGTAGGTACTGATGCTCCGAGCTGCTTTTCAAAGGGAATTAAGCCTAACAAAGGCAAGTTGGCAATTTCTTGCACTTCCTTGGCTCCACGAATCACCTTATTCAAATTATCCACTACTAATGCCGAGCCTGCACCCAACAACAGCCCCAAAATTAAGCCTACAATCACATTCACTCTTAAGCTGCGTAAATTTTTCGGCAATGCTTCAGGATCACTAGCTGGTACCAGGAGTTGCCAAGGAGCTTCCCTTTGCTCTGCTTTTATTTGCAACCCTTCTCGTAATGCCAAAAACTCATTCAAATTCTGATTGGCAATTTCCACATCTCTTTTAATATCAGCATAATCACCGCCAACGCTGTGCAGCACATTTCTTTGATCATTTAACTGAGCTATAGTTTGATTCAGAATTTGTGTCCGCCCTTCCAATTCTGCAATTTTGCTTGCCAATTCTGCCTTTGCTAGCTCTTGTTGTCGTCGCAGCAAACCTAACATATTTTCCCGCTCTTGGCGCAGAATTTCCATCCTTGGACTTCCATCGAGAAATAGTACTGATTCTTTAGCAATCTGCATATCTATTTCCAACAGCCGATTCATTATTTGTTGGTAACTAGGGTCTTGAGTCACCGCCATCGCTGTTACCGCGTCTGGAGTTTTTTCTGCCAAATCCTTTTCTAAGGATGTATAACCTAAACGAACTTCATCTAATTGCAGCTTATTATCTATCTGCTTTTGCTCTAGAGTATTAATCTTTGTTGACAGTTCTGAGACTGTTATTTCTGGATCTATTAAATTATACTCCAGCTGAAACTTTTGCATTTTTTCTTGCTGTTCGTTTACCTTTGAGCGTATTTGTGGGATCTGTTGTTCCACAAAAGCGATCGCCTGACGGATATCTTTCAGCTCTTGTTCTAGAGAATAGTTTAGATATGCTTGACCTACCAGCTCTACTACATCTTCTACTTGTTTGGGATCTCGACTAGCATAGGCAACTGCGAGCACATTGTTCTCAACGAGCATTTCCACACTCAGACTTTCCACAAGTGTCTCATAATCCATCCCTGGATATTGTTGCTGAAGCTGCTCGATTACTGGAGACAATAGTCCTGGACTTTTTAAAACCTTTTTCCTGGTTTCGTCCCCTAAATTTTCTCTCCTGTTGCTACTCAATTGATTTCTGATTTGCTCATCACCTAAAGTTTCAAACACTGAAGAAACCAGGTCTTTTTCTGGAGTCGTCGGCTCTGTCAAGATTTCAACTTTTGATACATACACATCTGTTAATGCTGTAGGTAAACCCACCCCCACAGCTCCCAATAATGTTGCTGTTGTTACCCCAGTCATTAACAGCCATCGCCGTCGCATACTTGCCAATGCTTTATCTAGACGGAGTACCGTAAATAATTCTTCTAAATCCAAACCATCTTCTTCTATCTCATTGCCATTAGCCCTTTTTTGTTTTGGCAATGATTCAGAATCTATGGTTTTCCATTCATTCCCTACCATTTTTACCTACCTTGTTTTTACCTTATCTATATTATTTTTTGATGCAGATTTTGTTTTTTTCTAGTTTACTGCATATTTTTTCCCACCTGCCCCGACTAACCCTAAACTAGCACAACCTATTCCTACTCAGTTATTTATATATTTTACTCCCAACTCTTCTAAACACCGAAGCACCGTTTTCCCTTTTTCTTCCCAGGTTTCTTTTTCCACTCGCTGCCGTCGGCTACTTGGTTCTGTCTGCTCTGCGAGTGCCTGTAAAATTCCCTGCACAAATTCATCTGTTCCCTTAGCCACCTTCACCACTCCCTGATAATTCTCCAACTCGGGAAAAGGAGCACTCACCACTGGTCGCCCAACTGCTAAATACTCTTTTAATTTCACTGGATTAGAAGCTTGCGCCCACTCTCCTTGGTTTAAAGGGATAATTAAGACATCGCATGCTGCCATATAATCTGCTACAGTTTCATATTCTTTCCTTCCGAGCATTGTTAAATTAGCATATGGACACCATCCATCTGGTAAGGAGCAATCACCAATATGAACAAACTGAACTTCCTGCAATCTCCCTATCACCTCAACAAATAGTTTCCTATCTATTTTATATTCTTCAATTTCTCCAATCAAACCCACACGCGGGTGTGGAATATCCTTAACATCTGCTGGCTCTCCCTCTTTATTGTCTCCTGCTGCTACAAAGCGCTCATAATCCACCCCATGATCTACATACAACGCTTGCTTGCATTGGTTTTTTTCTTCATCAAATAGCTGTTTATTGCAATAAATTACCACATCTCCATGCTCTTTTAGTATCTGATCAAATCTCAGTATCTCTTCCCTATTTACATCTGGGTATGCTTCGTGTTTATCTGTTCTTTGATATACTAAACCTTGAATGGGCAGTTTTTCCATTACTTTTACTCCTGGTGGACAAGTTACCCATAACAATGGTTTACTAATCCCACATTTTTTCGCTGCCATTTTTATCTGCAAGGGAAACACCCAACTTGTTAATTTATTCCCCACAGAACCTGGCAATGCAAAGGGAGTCAATACCCAATATTTTTCCCTCACTTTCACCAGACCACGACTTAGGCTTTTTAACTTCCGCATTGCCCTCGCCAAAAATACTTTTCCTTCCCCTACTTTGGGAAACCGAGTACCTATTGAATTTACATATATCACTGGCACATCTTTACTAAATTCTCGCATCATTTGCATATCATAGTGTCCCCGATTGTGATACCACCAATCTTCTCCACCCATGCAAATAATTCCATCATAGCCTTTATTTAGTTTTTCTTCTTTTTGGTTTACGTCTTCTATCAATGCCTTACTCATATATGTTGATTGTTGATGGTTAATTGTTCATTATTGATGGTTGATTTTTCCCATTAACCATTCTACTTGCTCAGGTTAATATTTGATTTTTTTGCATCATTTTTTTTTTGATTACATTTTTGATTTCTTCAACCTCTACTTTTTAAAAAAAGTTAACTACAATACCCAACATTATAGTCCTCATTTAATTATGAGTATCACAGTCTCACTAGCCATCTATAGCGAATCTAAATCACTTGTGAAATGTTATTTAACTCCCCTCTCCCTCACACCAGAGGAGCTGGGGGTGAGGGTTTTTCACGATTCATTTATGAGCGCTATAGCGTTAATCACCTCATTTATAGCTTTTAGTATTTTTCCTGAAGCATAAGCCTGAATCTTATAACCTCCTTTTTGATTTCTTCAAAATCCCTATTATTACTTTTTGGCTCTAACTACAATAGCCAACATCATATTTTTTGTGTAATTATTTTTACCCCACTCAAGCGTTGATCAACTCAGTTATTGCTTCTAGTATTTTTCCTGAAGCATAAGGCTGAATCTTATAACCTCCTTTCAGTTCATTAATTTTTCCCAACCAGTTTCCAAGTTCTTCTTCATTCATCGCCACATACACCCCCAGTAGCTCTTTAAAGCGAATTGCTGTAGCCATTTGGTGGTCGTTTCTATGTTCCAAGAATTTTTCTTGTCTTGGCATGACAATAATCGGTTTTTGCAGCTCCAGAGCATTCATAATCACTCCTGTCCCTGCATGAGCAATTACCACCCTAGCCTTCTTAAAGAGTTTATCGTACTGCCGAGGTTGAATAAAATCTACCCCTTTTATATATTTGGGTTGATATTGAGACTTACCAATTTGAGCCTGCACTTTTTGGTTATTCACTGCTGCCCATTCATCTACAACTCGCACCAAACGTTCAAATGGCAATTGACTACCAACCGTCAGGAAAATCATAATACATCTCCTCTATAGTAAGGGCCCACATTCCTTTCAAGGTGTGGCCATTGGGTTAACCACAAATCCGCATACTTTCCCGCCAATTGACCAGACATCGAAAGTTGTTCCGCATTAGCGATACTATCAACCCAAATTGTTTTTGCCCGCAACAATTTCCCTAAACAAACTGCAAAAAAACCTGATGCTGCTCCTGTGGAAATCACTACATCAGGTCTTACTTGGATAAAAATCCTAATTAACTGAATCAACATCTGGATTAAGCCTACTTTGTCCCAACGATTGGCATCATTAATTGTAATTATTTTACCGCCCTTGGCATAATCACTTAAATTATATGCGTCAGCATATTCCTTGGGGGTAGCTATCACGAAGATCACATCATGGTTAGCAAATGCTGGGGATAGACGGACTAGCTCTGCCCAGTGTCCACCACTAGAGGATACTGCCAAAACTCTCTTTTTCGCTTTTTTTTGCACTCTCATTGCCACTCCTCATACTCTTTGATGCTCAGTAATTTTTACCGTGATTTTAGCACTTTCCCTATTTTTGTCAACTATTAATTTGAACCTTAGAGAATCCTTATGATTATATGATGTTTGATTCAATTTCTCACTCTAAAACATTCCAAGTATTCCAAACGAACAATTATTCTACTGTGACTGATTTGGCTAAGTTTCTGGGTTGGTCAACGTCTAAGCCTCGTCTTGCTGCTATATGATAGGCTAGTAGTTGCAGTGGTATTACTGTTAGCACTGGTACTGATAATAAATTGTCAAAAATTGAGCTGGCTTCATTAGATTTTATGGAAGTTACGAAGAGGATTAATCTTTTTCTCTCTTTTTAAGAATATCTAACCCTTGACGCGCAGTTATAATGGGAATATCCTCAACCACGTTGAGTTCTAGTAAATCTGATTTATCACCACTGACAATATAATCAGCATGACCAGCAATAGCAGTCGCCAAAATGATATTATCATCAGGGTCTGGTGAATAAGACACACTAGGAAGAGATCCAACAGACATTCCGTAGTTGATTATACCAGATAACATCTTCCGCGCTTCTTCTTGCGTAAAGTAACGCTGTAACTTCCGATAAGCCATCACTCGCTGTAATTCCTCAAGTTGTTCTTGGGATGTTACTAGATCAAACCCACTCTCACGCCATGCTTGATAAAGCAAATAAGGAGGTGTATTTTTGCGTAACAGTGCGGATATCAGAATATTGGTATCAAGAACGATACGCAGTACGGGTTTCTCTGATAGCTTCATCTATGGCTTCTTCAATTTCTTCTTCGGAATAACACAAATTGCGTTCTTGAACACGGGCTACTGTTTCCTCAAAGCTCAATCTTTGTTTTACTGCTTCTTCAACATATTGTGAAAGGCTACTTTTTTTTGCTCCTTGTTGTTCTAAGAATGCCCGTAAACGTTGATCCGTTTCCGATGATACTGTTAATGACCAGTGTGCCATTATTTTTCTCCTTTACTGCATAAATATCTAGACAAATTAAGTGCGCGCCAACTCTTTCTTAATCAGGTTATTAAACTGCTTTTTGTAGGATTTTTTCAATGAAACTGTGTTTTGAAGCTAACTCTACCGACAAATAAGCGGTCTTCTTCTTCATATTCGATGCTAGCTTTATATGTTTTGTATTTCATAATTTGAAAATAATTATTAATGCTGAAAGAGTCTATTCTGGTGGGTTAGGAAATTAGGGTGTGAATTTTGAATTAATTGCCGCCTAACCCATCCTACAATCACTAATTTAATTACTATTCTACTGTGACTGATTTGGCTAAGTTTCTGGGTTGGTCAACGTCTAAGCCTCGTCTTGCTGCTATATGATAGGCTAGTAGTTGCAAGGGAATTACCGTGAGCATTGGTGAGAGTATTTCTTCTATGGCTGGTACTGATAATAAGTTGTCAAAAATTGAGCTGGCTTCATTTTTATTCATGGAAGATACGCCAATAATACGAGCATCTCTGGCTTTTGCTTCCTGAGCGTTGGAAATTACTTTTTCATATACATCCCCGGGCATGGCGATCGCTACTACTGGTACTTTTGCATCCAATAATGCGATTGGACCATGTTTCATTTCTCCTGCGGGATAGCCTTCTGCGTGAATATAACTGACTTCTTTTAATTTCAATGCGCCTTCTAAAGCTATCGGGAAATTTATTCCCCGACCTAAAAAGATAAAATCCTTTGTTTCGCTAAATTCGTGAGCTATTTCTTCAATATACCGCTCTTGACTTTCCAAAATTAACTCAATTTGGGCGGGAAGTTGAGATAAACCTTTAATTATTGCTGCAATTTTCTCCTGGGTAATTGTTTGACGTGCATAAGCAAAATCCAGACTGAGAAAATAAAAGGCCATCAATTGGGAGACAAAGGTTTTAGTTGCTGCTACACCGATTTCTATACCTGCTTGGGTATCAATTAGGCGATCAACTATTTGACCTAAACTACTTTCTGGTCGATTTGTAATTCCCAAGATTCTAGCCTGAAACTTAGCTTCTAAGCCACTTCGCCGTTGTTTTTCTGTTTCTAGGGCGGCTAGTGTATCCGCTGTTTCTCCTGATTGAGTTACACCGATGGTTAGGGTATTGGCGGTTATTGGTGCTGGTGCATAGCGAAATTCTGAGGCATATTGCACCATTGTGGGAATACCTGCTAGTTGTTCGAGTAAGTACTTGCCGACTAAACTGGCGTGCCAGCTAGTACCACAGGCAAGAATCTGGATCTGTTCTAAATTTTCTGAGAATTGTGGGGGTAAACCCAGATTAATGGGACTAAAATTTGGGTGATCTTCCAAATGCCAATTACTGTTGAGATAAGCTTCTAAACAATTCCTGACTACTCCTGGTTGCTCGTAGATTTCTTTGAGCATGAAGTGACGGAAGCCCTGTTTTTCCACAATAATGGGATTCCAGTCTAGGGTGCGGGGTGCTTTGCGCAGGCGATCGCCTTTAAAGTTATACACCTCTACTCCTAGAGGTGTCAGCTTTGCTATTTCTCCATTTTCCAATGTAAGTACCGCACGGGTATGGGGTACGATCGCTGTTACATCTGAAGCACAGAAAAATTCTCCTTGACCAAAACCGAGGACTAAGGGTGCTTGTTGTCGAGCTACTATTAATTCATCTGGGTAGTCTGCACAAACTACGGCGATGGCAAATGCTCCAGAAAGTCTATTTACTGTCTGTTGTACTGCTTTGAAAAAACCATCTAGCTCAGTAGTTGTAGATAAATACTCGGCGATTAGGTGGGGAATTACTTCTGTATCTGTATCCGAAAGGAACTCATGGCCTTTACTTTTTAATTCTGAGCGCAATTCCTGATAGTTTTCTACTATGCCATTTTGCACCACAGCAACCCGCCGTGTCATATCTAGGTGGGGATGGGCATTATATTCTTCTGGTTTACCGTGTGTTGCCCAGCGAGTATGTCCGATGCCAATTTGAGAGGGATTGATTGCTTCTGCTAATTTTGAGCGGAGGTTTTTTAGTTTGCCTTTGGCGCGGATACAGTGAATTTTTCCCTCTAAAACTGTTGCTAAACCTGCAGAATCATAACCTCGATATTCTAATCTTTCTAAACCTGCCATTAAAATTTCTGTGGCTGGTTGTGTGCCTATATAACCTACTATCCCGCACATTTTTTCCCCTCCAAATCTGTTAATAGTTGATAGTTGATAGTTGATAGTTGATAGTTGATAGTTGATGGTTGATAGTTGATAGTTGATAGTTGATGGTTGTATAAAAGCCTTCTGCCAAGCCTTCTGCCGTAGCCTTCTACTGAATGAAGTAGTTAGAATTTTTCTGTTTCTTTGGGGCCACTGCCAGAGCGATCGAGAAACAAATTCTCTGCGGCATTATTTTGGTAAATACAACTAATGTTAGGTGAACCTTCAAGGGGGCCTGTAAAACCAAAAGTATTCATCCTAACTTTGCAATCGTTTACCTGTTGTGAAGTCACTAATCCTTGTTTTTCAAGGATTGACCAGTTATTACGACGCAATACACATCCTGGTTGCATCGAAGGCTGGGTGACAAAGACATTAAAGGGGTTCATGGTAATAAAAACCCGCAAATCTGAAACTATTGCACTTGCGCCAAATTGTACACAAAGTTCGGGATTGGGGGCGCTACGGTCGATAAATTCGCGGGAGGCTACATTGGCTGTGTTTGTATTTTGTCCTGAACTTAAAAGAATACCCAAGCCAATTCCGAGGACAAAAACCCCTGCTAAAATTGCTGCGGTGGTATAATTTAAACTCACATTCCCTCCACCTTTGGGGGAGGTTTTCGGAGGAGCAGAATAAGGAGAAGAATATTTAGATCTTTGTTTCATTGTTTTGGGATAATTGTTGATAGTTGATGGTTACTCTAGAAGGTGATTTTTTTTTTACAATACTGGTTCAGGTAGGGGGTCAGGGATGGGTACTTCTTCCACTTCTGGGAGTTTTTCTAAAGCGAGACGGGAAGATTGGTTGCCACCTGAAAGCTGTTTTAACAGTTTTGGGCGTGGATCATGTAGAAGATAAATAATTTCGTCTCTTGAACGCCATTCTTCTGAAGATTGAACAACTTTCAGATTTCTGTCTCTTTTTACGAGTAAAGGTAGGAGTTCTCCAGTACGAATCAAGGCTTGCAGATGGGATTGTTGCCAGGATAATCCTGCTTCATTGAGCACAGTTTTACCTAATTTTACTTGTCCTTCCTTGAGGTATTTGTTCCAAGTTTTGATACTCACTTCAGAAATGAAAGCTTGAGCAATTTTGCCATTTTGCTCGGCATTATTCTGGGGGAATACTGCCAAGACGCGGGGGGGGTGAAATTCTTCAAAAGCTCGTTGGGCTAAAACAAGGTTTACTTCTCCATTATTGGTGAGGGCGATGAAAGTTCCCATAGATTCAATTCCTGCTTCTTCGAGGGCTTTATGATCAAGGGCGCTGGTTTGGAAAACTGGCAAGTTTTCTGCTGCTGCTTGAAGACAAGCTTCTGGATCTGTGTCGATTAGCACTACTGACTCACCTTGTTCTTGAAATAAACGACCAATTAGACGACCGATGGGATTACAACCCACAATTACTGCTCCTGTTGCTTCATGGGAGGTTATTTTTAGGAGACGAGCTACCCAACCTGCTGTGAGTCCTTGCAAAAATACGGTCATCATAATGGTAAGGAATACTAGGGCTTTGATGGAATCCCCACCGTTGATTCCTTTTTCTGTCAGGATAATGGCAAATAAGGAAGCGACGGAGGCACAGACAATGCCTTTGGGGGCTACCCAGGCTAAAAACATTTTCTGTCGCCAGTTTAAACCGCTTTTTATGGTACAAAATGCCACACTGAGGGGGCGAATGCCAAACATTAGCACGCAAACGGTGAACACACTACCCCATCCTAAGGCAAAAATACTTGCCAGTGATAAGTCTGCTGCAAGGAGAATAAACAAAACAGAGACACATAGCACTGTTAATTGTCCTTTAAACCGCCTGATTAGTCGTTCTTCAGGAATGGAGGATGCTCTTAGCACTATGCCTGCGACTACAGTTGCCATCAATCCTGATTCGCCCCGAATCATTTGAGCTAATCCAAATATACCCCAAACTCCTGCTAAGACGACTAGGTTTTTGAGGTCGTCTGAAAGGAAGTTTGTACGTTTGAGGATGAAGCCGAGTAACCAACCACCAGCACCACCAATGGCTGCACCAATGCCTAAACGGAGCAGTAACCCGCTGATAATTTCTAGGGGTACGGCGTTACTGTTGAGAATTGTGTCGAGAACAACTACTGCTAAAATTGCTCCTACTGGGTCGATTAATACTCCTTCTCCTTCGAGTAAGGTGGCGACGCTGCGATCTACTTCTACTTGTTTGAGGAGGGGGCTAATTACAGTGGGTCCTGTTACGACTACGAGAGAGGCGTAGAGAAAGGCGATCGGCCAGGGAAATTCTGTTAGCCAGTGGGCTGCCATGCCGCCGCCAATGAGTGTTATTAAAGTTCCTAGTGTTACAAGATTGCGCAGGGAACCTGAAACTCTGCCTAATTCTCGTAGTTCTAGGTTTAAGCCGCCTTCAAATAATATGATGGCAACGGAAAGAGCAACTAGCACTTCTAACCCGATACCGAGCTGGTTGGGGTGTAATAAGTGCAGGCAGTCTTTACCGAGGAAAATGCCAAACAGGAGTAAAAAGACGATACTTGGTACTTTCAAGTATTCGGCTACAACCTGCGCTGCAATCCCCGCTAGCACTGCTATTACTATTTGCAAGGTTAGTTCAAATGATCCTTCCATACTCCTGATATCTTCCCAGGGTTGATGTTCTTAAGCTTTTTGGCCTATTCACTTGAGTGAATTTAACTATCAGCGAGACAGCCTGGTTGGTTTTTGTAACCAAACTCCTACATTTTTACATCTTGATTTGAGTATTTTAACATCACTATTTGTTTGTTGAGCTTGAGTAATATAATGTGTGCTAATTGAAGACATTGGGGATGAGGGGAAAATACTGGCAAAATGAAAGGTAAGGTGGCTATATTTAGCCGTGAGCAAAAAAAAAGTTATTTTGTAATTATTTTTTAGATTATGCAGCGTCAAACTTCTGCTTGGGACTCTTCGCTCAATAGCTCGAATCCTGAAAAGCTTTGGCTGGAATTTATCACTATTTCTGGGTTATTTTTGGCGGCATTACTGTTATTTACTCTGAATTTGGGAAATTTGCCTCTGCGAGATTGGGATGAGGGGACTGTTGCACAGGTAGCTAAGGAAATTTGGCAGAGTCATGGGGCTAATTGGCGCTGGCTGTTTCCTACTCTTTGGGGTGAGTCTTATTTGAATAAACCTCCCCTGGTTCATTTTTTAATTGCTCTGTCTTATTCTCTTGGTGGGGTGAATGAATTGACTGCTCGCTTACCTGGGGCAATTTTTAGTGCTGTTTCTGTGCCTTTACTTTATTGTATTGGGCGAGAACTTTTTGTGGTTCGACGGGTGGCAGTTTTTTCGGCTTTGATTTATTTGACTATGATGCCAGTTGTGCGTCATGGGCGTTTGGCTATGCTTGAAGGCGCACTGCTTTGTTTGATAACTTTGCTGTTTTTGTGTGTTTTGCGATCGCGTCGTGATTTACGTTGGGCTTTGGGGGCGGGTATGGCTTTTGCAGCTCTCTGTTTGACTAAAGGTATTATGGGTTTACTGATGGCGGCGATCGCTTTTCTTTTTCTTGCTTGGGATACTCCTCGACTTCTTTCTTCTATCTATTTTTGGCTTGGTTTTTTCTTGGGCAGTATTCCTGTTTTTTTCTGGGTTGCGGCTCAATTTTTCTATTACCAAGAGGATTTTATTAATACTGCCATTTTGGGTCAAGGTGTTGAGCGTGTTTATTCTTCTGTTGAAGGTAATAGTGGCCCGATTTGGTATTATTTATTGGAGTTGCTTGAGGGATTGCCCTGGATATTTTTCTCTGTTTATGGACTAAAATTAGCCTGGGTTAATCGTAATTGGAGCTGGGCTAAGTTAATTTTAGTTTGGAGTGGGGTTTATTTTGTGGTTGTTTCTTTAATGATGACTAAACTTCCTTGGTATATTTTGCCGCTTTATCCCTCTTTAGCTTTAGCTGGGGGAGTAATCTTAGGGGAAGTGAGTGATTTTCCCCAAACTCGTTTACTACCCCGTACTTGGACTAGATTTTTAGGTTTACTCGCTCTTGTTGCCAGTATTTTTTCTGTTTATTTCCGCTTTAGTGACCTTTCTTTAATGGTAATTTGTGGTTTAGTCAGTTTGACTCTGGGAATAGCTGCTGTTTTGATTCAGCAACGGGATCTACAATTTATCCCCCTGCTTTTTTGGGGGATGTATGTTTCTCTGTTATTATTTGTTAGTTCTCCTCACTGGATTTGGGAGTTAAATGAAGCTTTCCCTGTTAAACCTGTTGCTACTCTGATTCGCTTAAAAACACCTGAGCATCAAGTTGTTTACACTTCTTTTGACTATGAGCGTCCTTCCCTCAATTTTTATAGCGATCGCCGTGTCATTCCTGTTTCTAATGAAGAATTGCAAACCCATTGGTTACAGGATGATGGGGTTTATTTCTTGGTTGAAGCTGAAACTTTATCAGCTTTAAACTTAGAGGCTGTGCAAATTCTCGGTACTGCTCAACAGCAATGGCAGTTAATTACTCGTGAATAGCAATTCAATAAAGATTTTGGCGCTGCTTAGTTAAGTTTCACTAAACACCGCCATTAAATCACCATTTTTTTCTGGAGAAAGATTTGTTTGTTTTAATGCACCTAAGTTTTAGTTCTCGTCTTCCATTTCGTCAGGAGCGCCTACTTGTTTGAGATGAATGTGTTTGCGACCTAGGGTAATTTCAAATTCATCTCCTGGTTCTAAGCCCATTTTTTTTGTGTATGCAGAACCAATGAGAAGATTGCCGTTGGACTGGACACTAATGCGAAAGCTTGCGGAGCGCCCACCTCGTCCAGTGCCGTTAGAAGTGCTATCTAATTCTATTCCCTCTGCATCAATTAGAGCGTTGAGGAATTTCATCATATTGACTCTTTCTACGCCATTTTTGGTTACGGTGTAGTAACCGCACTCTCTGGCTTTTTCTTCTTTGCTTCTGTTCCCGAGCTCTTTGACTTTTTTGAGTAACTCTTCACCTGTTAATGGTTCTTTTGATTTGTTTGTTGCCATTTCTTTTTTAGCTTAAACCTTATATTGATCTTGTTTACTATTTTACCCTCTAGTGCTACGAGCAGCTAAGAGCAATAAAATTAGACATTGTTATCTGTCTTCATAATTATCTTAAACCTAATGTGGGAATTTTTGTTAATTTTTTCTGGAATAAATTAGATTGATAATGGTTTAAGATGTAAGTCTAGGAATTGGCAAAATTTTTCTGTTCCTCTAGATGAAGCTAACAACTCGTGGTCATTATAGCGTCAAAGCCTTACTAGCTCTTAGTTTGCACTCAAATTATGGGCCAATGTCTGTAAAAGCGATCGCATCCTGTCAAGATTTGCCTGCTCCTTATTTGGAAAAATTGCTCATTGAAATGCGTCGCGCTGGGTTAGTTCGTTCAGTGCGCGGGGCCGGGGGTGGCTATCAATTGGCTCTTGATCCTACCCAAATTTCTCTGGAACAAATTTTGGCATCTGTGGGGGAAACTATTGAACCTTTACCTGGTTATAATCCAGATGCAACTGCTGCTACTGATTGGGTAACTTTTAGTCTTTGGAAGCGTCTCCATGAGAAACTGAAGGAGGCTCTCGCAAGTATCACTCTGGCTGATCTTTATTATGATGCTCGCAGTTGGCAAGCGGCTCAAGGTGAGGCAACCAGTTTTATTATCTAGGGTTTTGTTAGCTATGAAAAATGTTGGGGAATTGATTAGTTATCACGGGGGCTGTCACTGTGGTGCTGTTCGTTTCTTTGTACTTGTCTCTGAGTATTTGGCTTTTGATTGCAATTGCTCTATTTGTCGGAAAAAAGGTTTTCTCCATTTGATTGTGCCACGGGAAAGTTTTACTCTGCTTAGTGGGGCTGATGTGTTAAATACTTATACTTTTAATACAGGCACGGCTAAACATACTTTTTGCCGTATCTGTGGGATCCATTCTTTTTATTACCCTCGTTCCCATCCTGATGGGATTGATGTCAATGTTCGCTGTCTTGATGGGGATGTACTATCTTTATTTAAGATTGAGTCTTTTGATGGGGCTAATTGGGAAGAAAATATTGCTCAAATTCGTGGATCTTAAATTATAGTTCATGGTGTTTGAGGAAAATAGAGCTGCTGTTGTTTTACTGTTAGCTGCCTTTTTGGATTATCTCCTTGGTGATCCTTGGGGTTGGCTTCATCCTGTACAGGTGATGGGCTGGTTTATTGCTCGCTTTTCTCACTTGTTAATTATCTATTTGACCCAAAATTGGCAGCGTCGTTGGGGGGGTGTTTTTCTTGGAGTTGTTTTAATTTTTGGTAGCGCTGTTGTGGGTTGGTTAATTGTATTGGGGGCAACCAGGATTTATCCTTTTTTGGGGATGATGGTAGAAGTTATTCTTCTTGCTAGTTGTTTTGCTCTCAAAAGTTTATCTTTGGCGGCGGTTACTGTGCTTAAATCTTTGGCTAAAAAAGACATAAAAACTGCTCGTTGTCAATTGAGTAAATATGTGGGACGGGATACGGAAAATCTCTCTGAGTCGGAAATTTTACGGGCTGTTTTGGAAACCGTAGCGGAAAATGCCACAGATGGCGTGACAGCGCCTTTATTTTATGCTATTTTAGGGGCTTTTATTCCTGGGGTGGGTAGTGTTCCTCTGGCACTGGGTTATAAGGCTGCTAGTACTTTAGATTCTATGATTGGTTATCGTCAAGAACCATTTACAGATATTGGTTGGTTTAGCGCTCAATTTGAAGACCGTTTGACTTGGTTGCCTTGTCGTTTGACTGTGTTGACTCTGGCATTAATTGCTGGTAAACCTGGCCTAGTTTTGGCTATTTGTCGTCGGGATGCTGTTCAGGATCCTAGTCCTAATTCTGGTTGGAGTGAATGTGTTTATGCTGCTATTTTAGGTGTACAATTGGGGGGCGTTAATGTTTATCATGGTGTGGTGAAACAAAAACCTTTTTTGGGTGATCCAGTAGGGGCGATCGCTCCGACAACTATTCACCAAGCTCTCTTTTTAACTCGCTCTTGTTTTCTCATTTGGCTTTCTCTTGCTTTAACTGCTTTACTAATAAGCTGAGGTTTTTTCGGATAATTATTGTGTTAGAAAGAAGATATCAAAGATTACAAGAAGTTTTAAATTGGCGGCAACCAGATTTAACTGTTTTAACTGAGGATGTGCATAAACCTCACAATATTTCTGCGATTATTCGTACTTGTGATGCTGTGGGTGTTTTTGAAATTCACTCAGTTAATTTTACAGATGAGTTGCTTACTTATAGCCAGGTGGCAAAAGGTAGCGAGAAATGGGTTCACATACAAACGCACACTGAGATCAAAACTGCTATTACTTACCTCCAGCAACGGGGTTTTCAGGTGTATGCAGCCCATTTGAGTGATGTTTCTATAGATTACCGCCAAATAGACTATACTCGGCCAACAGGGATTTTACTGGGGGCGGAAAAATGGGGGGTGAGTGAGGAAGCAGCGGAGCTGGTTGATGGCCATCTCATTATTCCGATGGTGGGTATGGTTCAATCTTTGAATGTTTCTGTGGCAGCCGCAGTTATTCTGTTTGAAGCGATGCGACAAAGGCAAGCCGCAGGTTTTTATGACCAGGTACGTCTGGATCCAGAAACCTATCAACGGGTTATTTTTGAATGGAGTTACCCTGATCTAGCTGCTATTTATCGTGAAAAGGGAGAAACTTACCCTCCTCTTGGCCCTGAAGGGGAAATTTTGTAACAGTTAGACATCTTGCTCATAAAATTAAGGGGTAATTTGGATTAAGAACAGGATTGGGTAGAGATTAACAATTAATAATCAACTATCAACAATTTTATTGTTGGAAATGTTCTGTTTCTATCTCCTCAATGTCATGTAATAAATTTCTCAGGATTAAGTTAACACCTCCGTCAATTCTCGGTTCTCGATCCCATTGATTTACAGCATTTTGGAGTTCTTGATTGGCAAGGGTTTGAGTTAGTGTTTCTTCTATCTGTTCATCTTCTTGATATTCTCCTAGTGTGGGCCCGATCACATCTTTCCACATTAGTTTTGTTAGCAGGGAAGGGGTTTTTAATTCGACACATTGGCAAAATAATAGAAGAATGTCTAATAGTCTCACGGAATTTTTGACTTGAGGGGGAAATAAATAATCACATCCTTGATGATATTGGGAGTAAAAATCAATGAAGGTGACAGAGGCTAAGTCGGAATATTTTGCTTTTAGCTCCTGCACTTTTCTAATCAGTTTTTTGGTAGATTCGGTAATATCCATTGATGGTTGATGGTTGAGGGTTGAGGGTTGAGGGTTGATGGTTGATGGTTGATGGAAGACCATCAAATAGCAATACATTCAATTTCTACTAAGACATCTTTGGGGAGACGGGAAACTTCTACACAAGCGCGGGCTGGGGCAGTTTTTTCGTCAAAATATTGAGCGTAAATTTGATTCATGGTGGCAAAGTTTTGTAAGTCTGTGAGAAAAACAGTGGTTTTCACCACATTTTCCCACCTCACCCCAGCCGCCGTAAGAATTGCTTCAATATTGTTCATTACTTGTTTAGTTTGCTGGGCTATATCCCCAACTCCTACTATTTCTCCTGTCTGGGGGTGGAGGGGAATTTGACCAGCAATAAAAATTAGTTCACCTGTAGCGGCGATCGCCTGATTATATGGCCCCACAGGTGCGGGTGCGTTTTCTGTGCGAATAATTTTTTTCATTTTAACCTCTTAATAAGGGGCGAATATGATAGTGACGATAGCGCAAGTAATCGTGAAGGATTTGATCATGGTCAAAACAGAGATTTTTTGGTATTTCCCAATAATTGAAAACTCCTACATTTTTGGCATCATCTGCCTCTTGGGGTTCTCCTTTTGCACTAGCAATAAATACGATACTTAAAGTATGTTGGCGGGGGTCACGGTTGGGATTAGAATATACTTGAAATTGTTCAATTAGTTCTACTTTTAAACATACCTCTTCTTCTGCTTCTCGTCTTGCTGCTGTTTCCACTGACTCTCCGTAATCCACAAATCCCCCAGGAATGGCCCAACCCAATGGTGGATTTTTGCGCTCAATTAAAACTATGGGGCGATGGGGTTTATCCCCCAATTCAATAATTATATCAACAGTGGGTGCAGGATTGCGATAGTTCAATTTTCTTTCTCCTTTAATTCAGTTATCAGTTTTCAATCATTGTCATTTACTGGCAAAATAATTTGAATGGAGGTTTGTTGACCCACAATACTTTTAATGGTAAATTTCCCTCCATGTAATTCTACTATTTTTTGCGCCAGAATGAGTCCAAAACCAGAACCTTGTTGCTCGTATTTTGAGCGTTCAAACTGCATATAAGCTCCCACCTGGTGGAGCTGAGAAGAACTCATTCCTCTTCCCAAATCAGTGATGCAGAGATTTAATCCTTCTTCATTGAGCTGGGTAGTAATTTTAACAGGAGTTCCTGGCCGAGAAAATTTGAAGGCATTATCAATTAATTCGTTTATCATTGTAGTAAAATAACTTTCTTCAATCTTGGCATTGGCATCCTCTAATTCTAAATCTAAGTCGTTTTTTCTGCCTACTTCTGCCGCTTTTTTCTTTCCCGTATATTCCACTAACATTTTCGGAGAACAAGATTTTTCTTTCTGGTTAAAATCCTGAATTTTTTCTGGGTTATGAGCGATCAATTCTAGTTCAGCATAGAGCAAATAATTTTCTGCCATTCTTTGCAAACGTTGGGCAGAATCTAAAATAATATCTGCTATTTCTTCAATTTCTTCAGGGGAGAGGGAATCGCTACATTGTTTCAATAATTCACAAGAGGGAATAATCCCATTTAAAGGAGTGCGAAATTCATGGGGAAGGGAGAGAGCAATATTATTGCGAAGTGCATTTAGTTGGAGCTGCATACTCTGGAAAGCGATCGCCTTTTTTTCTAAACGAGCATTAATCGCCCCTAACAATTGCCTTGGTGTAAATGGTTTGGTTACATAATCATCTGCGCCTAATTCCATTCCCCGACGCATCTCTTCCCGTTCTGCGTTCGCTGTCAGAAAAATTAAGGGAATTTTAGCAGTTGTTGTTTCCATTTTTAACTCATGCAACACACCGTATCCATCCAGATTTGGCATCATAATATCGCAAAGAATTAGATCAGGTAAATTCTCTTTGGCTAACTTTACTCCTTCCCGACCGTCTTCTGCCACAATTGGTTCAAATTCTGCTAACTCTAACAGATCTTTAATATTGCTACGCACTTGAGGTTCATCTTCAATTACCAAAATTTTAGTCATATTTTTTTCCTTATAATTCAATTAAATTGGTTTGGGTGACTGAGACAAGGGGAGAGTTACCGTAAAGGTTGTTCCCACATTAATTTTACTAGCTACTGTTACCTTCCCTCTATGTACTTCGACACATTTTTTCACAATTGCTAAACCTAGACCAGTACCTTGAATTTGCTCTACATTCCCCCCTCGATAAAACGACTCAAACAAGTGTTTCATATCTGCTGGAGAAATGCCAATTCCTCTATCTTTTATTTTAAACTTAATTATACTATTATATGTATTTAATACAAAATTAATCTCACCCCCATTGGGAGAATATTTGATCCCATTAGAAAGTAAATTAATCAAAATTTGCCGCAGGATTTTTTTATCTAAATAAACATTTAATTCATCACAATGGGGGGTAAAAACAATAGTATGCTGATTAGTACTAAGCTGCATTTCTGCGACTAAATTCTGACAAACCCCAAGCAATTCAAAGGTTTCTGGTTTAAAATCCAAATTTCCTGTTTCTGTGCGGTTGATGGTCAAAATATCCTCTAAAAGTTCGGTTATGTGTTGGACATAATTTTCGATTATTTGGATATGTTCTCGTTTTTTCGCTTCCGAAAGTTTGTCACCAAAAGTGTTCAGAATCCCAGCGGAAGACGAAATAACTGCAAGGGGAGTACGAAACTCGTGAGAAGTCATCGTAATAAAGCGAGTTTTCAGGGAATTAAGTTCTTTTTCTCTAGAGAGTGCTTTTTCAATTTCCTCCTCTGCTTGTTTCTTTTCAGTAATATCTGTTGTTATACCATCGAGGCGAAGAAGTTGACCATTTTGGTCATAAATTAAACTCCCGCGAGCGCGCACCCAACGAATTTTCCCAGAGGGTTGGACAATTCTATATTCACTATCTTGATACCCAGTTGTCAAAATTTGCTCAAAAACTTTAGCTACTACTGGACGATCTTCTGGATGCACTACTTCTAACCACAGGTTAATATTACTATAAAACTCTTCAGGGGAACGGCCATAAATTTTCTCCACTTGGGAATTAATATAAATTAATTCTGACATATCTGCCTTGACGGACCAGACAACATCTTCAATTGAATTGAGAATACTATTAAGTTTTTCTTCACTATGAATTAAGGCAGCTTCTGCTTGTTTCCGTTCGCTAATATCCTCCAACACCCCAATAAAATAATCAGGTTCTCCTGAGGATTTCAACACCAAAGAAACCGTCATTTTCACCCAAACAATTCCACCATTTTTGTGTAAATAACGCTTTTCCCGCGTAAATGTCTCAATTTCCCCAGTGAGTAGTTTGCCAAAAAACTTATTGTCAATTTCCCTTTCATCAGGATGAGTGATATCTGATACATTTTTGCGGAGGAATTGAGCCCTTGAATATCCCAATAACTTGCATAATTTTTCATTGACTTGAATAAAATCTCCATCTAATCCAGTTTGGGCTATTCCCACCGCAGCTTGCTCAAAAATTGCCCGAAACTGCGCCTCACTTTGACGAATTTGTGCCTCAATTTCTTTCCTTTCACTAATATCTTGACATACACAAATTATATTCCCATTATCCGTTAGTGTCAAGGAAATTTCCTGAGCAAAAGTACTGCCATTTTTGCGCTTTCCTGTAGCTTCTCCTCGCCATTCTTTTTTTTGAAAAAGAAGAGGCAATACCATCTGCTCAAAGCGAGTAATTTCTTCAGGCGGATAAAGTTCTCGCCAGGTTTTCCCCATCAATTCTTCTGCACTTTCATAATCAAACATTTTCACATGAGCTTGATTGAGATACATATAAGTATCTCCTACTAAAATGGCAATGCCATCAACTGCTGCTTCAATAGCAGCTAACTGTTGTTGGAGCTTTTCTTCCGCTTCCTTGCGATAGGTAATATTTTCATAAGTTCCCAAAACTCCAATCACCTGCTCAAACTCATCATGCAAAGGAATTTTATTTGTATCCAGCCAAATAGTCTTACCTTCTAATGTTCTTTGAGTTTCAATTAGATTAAATGCTGATTTATTATTTTGCATCACGCGGCGATCGCAGGCTCGATAAAAATCCGATTCTGCTTTAGTCCAAGGTAACTCATAATCTGTTTTTCCCACAATATCTTCTGGTTTTTTCAGCCCTGCACTCAAAGCAAAATTTTGGTTACAACCCAGATAAACTGAATTGCAATCTTTCCAGAAAATAAACTGAGGAATATTATCCATCACCAATTGCAAAAATTTCCGTGACCGTCGCAATTTTTCCTCTACTTCCTTCCGTTCAGTAATATCTCGTATAGAAGCTAAATAAGCTAATTCCCCTTCCCAATTAATCGTCGTAACTCGCAAATCAACAAAAATAGCCCGATGGTCTTTACATATTAGTTGAATTTCTTGATATTCTGAACTTTCCAAAGGAATCCCAAAATGCACATTTAATAACTCTTCTTGGGAATAGCCCAAAAGTCTCGTCACCATAGGATTTACAAAGCGAATTAATCCCCCTTGATTAACTACCAGAATCCCTTCAGCCATGTTAGTAATTAACTTATTGAGTTTTTCCTCACTTTCAATCACTTTGACTTCAGCATTTTTGCGCTCAGTAATCTCAAAACTAATCGCCAAATATTGAAAAGCTTTACCCCACTCATCTACAAAAGGAACAATAGTTAAATCTACCCAATAATAACTCCCATCTTTCCTTTTATTTTTAATTTCCCCCCGCCAAAGTTTACCCTGAATAATTGTCTGCCAAAGTTCCCGAAAAAAAGACTGATCATGATAGCCAGAATTAATAATCCTGTTGTTTTTTCCAATAATTTCTCCCGCAGCATATTGAGAAACCTCACAAAATTTCTCATTTACATAAGTAATCATCCCCCTCCTATCAGTAATCGACACCAAAGCCATCTGATCCAAAGCCTGTTTCTGGTAACTTAATTCTTCATTAATTTGACGCAACTCATTAGTTTTTTTTGCCACTCGCTCTTCTAATGCTTCATTAAGCTTACGCAGAGCCTTTTCCACTGCTTTGCGCTTAATTAATTCTCTCTGTACTTGCTCATAAGTATGGGACTGCTGAATTGCGATCGCCAGTTGAACTGCTAATTGTTCCAGCAATAAAAACTCCGATTCCTGCCACTCTCTAGGAGCAGAACATTGATGAGCAATTAACCAACCCCACAAATAACCTTCAGCAGCAGATTTTTTAATTACAACAGGAATAACCAAATTAGCTTTTACCTGAAACTCTTGGAGTAATTGACGATAAGATGCTGTTAAATCTACCCTTTCAATATTATTAATCGCCGTCTTCACGCCTTTATAATAATTACTTAAAAGTTGATCAGTATAACAGCTATCTTCAATTTTTACCCCGAAAATTTTGCGCCAACCTTCTCCCACCGACTCCGCCACAACCCTACCAGAAAAATCAGTAGCCAACTGATAAACCAAAACCCGATCGCAATTAAGAATAGCTCTAATTTCAGCCACAGTAGTTTCCAGAATATCTCCTAAATTGAGAGATTGATGAATATGCAGCGCCGTTTGCTTAATAATTCTTTCTCTTGCCAAAAGTACATTGAATTTCTCCTCTTCTTCCTGTCTTTCCAATTCTGCCGCCCCCCGAAAAGCAAAAAAACTCAAAATTTCTTGAGCCAACTGAGGGTGTTTGAGTGGTTGACAACTCAAAACCGCAATTAAACCAATTACCTCACCTTTTCCATTAAACAAAGGCACGCCCAGATAACTTTCCGCTCCCATTTCTCCCAGTAAATAGTCTTCAGGGAATTTCTGTTTAATTTTACCCTCATAAATACAAACATTCCCTGGCTTTTTTTGTAAAATATGCTCACAGGGAGTATGAGCTAGCTCGTACTCAAAATTATCAACAATTGCCCCCCCATTGCCAACTGCTATGGTTCTAATTTTTTCAGGAACTGACTGAATAACTTTACCAACAAAAGCATATTCAACCTCCAAAGCACTAGCCAAATTCTGCACCAAACATTGAAAAAACTCAACCCCCTTTTTTGCCCCCAAATTCAAATTGAGATTACCTATTGCTCTTTCCAACTTTTGAGGCAACTTCACCTCTTGCAGTAAAGCTTCCCCTTCAACTTCTTTGTTAAACACATTTTTAACTCCTATCATCGTTACTTTCTATTATCTAGCAATCTTCATTCATTTTTGCTCTAGTAAAATTGTAGAGTAAAATTGCCCACCACTGCCAATTAATGGTAAAGACGCAAATGCTAATCCTCACATTTTGCTCTCGCTTAAAGCAGAAATGTTATCTGTATTTCAGGATTCTATCAGAAAAGAAACTGGGCTATTTACAAGGTGCAGTTGCTCAAGCTTGGGTTTGGTTACCTCAAGTCTTATGTCAAGCTAGTTACAAAAATATTTTATTTTTAGTCATTTTACTTATAGCAAAGATAATGTTTTTGAGGACAATCTGTTCATGCTGGGACAAGACTTGCGGGTTTTAACCCCTTGCCTAATCAATACCATCTCTTTCACTGCTATACCAGCATTATATATTTAACAGGTTAATACTTGTTAGATTGCTCAGGCAAAATCAGCAACAAAATGTAACAAAATCCAGGAAAAAAGCAAAAAAATATTAAAATAAACAACAAAAGGGAGCGGACTCTGTTATAAAGAATAAGCAGTATTTTCGACCATCAGATAAATATGACAGATTTAACCCCCAACCCCAGTTACAGTTTAACCATTCGCCTTGACCTTCCCAACCACCCAGGCACATTAGCCTCAGTCACAGGAGCGATCGCCAGTGTGGGTGGCAGTTTAGGACAAATATCCCTCATAGAAAGAACTTTAAAAATTAGCCGCAGGGAACTCGAAGTAGATGCCAACAGCACCGAACACGCAGAAAAAATCGTAGCAGCACTGAGAGAATTACCCCACATCAAAATTCTGAAAATTTCAGATCGGACCTTCGACCTCCATCGCGGCGGAAAAATTCACATCCAAAGTCGCCAACCCCTAACATCCCAGTCAGACTTAGCCATGGCCTATACCCCAGGAGTAGGGAGAATTTGTCAAGCGATCGCCCGCGATCCAGAAGAAGTATTCGCTCTCACCATCAAAAGCAACAGTGTGGCTATAGTAACCGATGGTAGCGCTGTACTGGGATTAGGCAACCTCGGCCCAAAAGCTGCCCTGCCCGTCATGGAAGGAAAAGCCATGTTATTTAAAGAATTTGGACAAATAGATGCTTTTCCCATCTGTCTAGCAACCCAAGACACAGAAAAAATTATCGAAACAGTCAAAAATATTGCCCCAGTCTTTGGTGGAGTCAACCTCGAAGACATCAGCGCCCCTCGCTGCTTTGAAATTGAAGCAAGACTCCGCCAGGAATTAGACATTCCCGTATTTCACGACGACCAACACGGCACAGCGATCGTCTCCACAGCAGCCCTCTACAATGCCCTCAAACTCGTACACAAATCCCTCCCTGAAGTACGCATAGTTATTAATGGAGCAGGAGCAGCAGGCTGTGCCATTGGCCGCTTGCTACGGAAAGCAGGAGCAAATCACATTGTTATGTGTGACAGTAAGGGAATAATTAGCAACAACCGTACCAACCTCACCCCAGAAAAACAAGAATTTGCAGTTGAAACTAGCGGTACTTTAGCCGCTGCCATGAAAGGAGCCGATATCTTTTTAGGCGTGAGTATGCCAGGAGTGGTATCACTAGAAATGGTACAATCAATGGCATCTGACCCCATCGTCTTTGCCATGGCTAACCCCATCCCCGAAATTCAACCAGAACTGATCCAAGATTATGTAGCAGTAATGGCAACAGGACGCAGCGACTATCCCAATCAAATCAATAACGTTTTAGCCTTCCCTGGGGTATTTCGCGGGGCTCTCGACTGTCGCACAGCAACAATAACCACAAATATGTATCTAGAAGCAGCCCAAGCGATCGCCCATCTCGTTCCCCCCCACCAACTTGATCGCGAACATATCATCCCCTCCGTCTTTGACGATCGAGTTGTCACCGCAGTGAGTTCTGCTGTCCAACAAGCAGCCCGCTTTGATGGTGTGGCCCGCCAGTAATAGACTTTTGGCATGCCTATCTTTAGTAGGGAGTAGGGGAGGGGGGAGTAGGGAGAGTTTTACATGCTCATGTGCTAATCAATTAATTGTTGATGGTTAATAGTTAATTGTTAATTGTTCACAACCATCAACCATCAACCATTAACCATCAACCATTAACCATTCTAATTTCCTTCCATAAAGAGTTATATTTTTGTTCCACATCTAAAGGAAGAGGCAAAATAAAATCACTTTTCTCAATAATTTCTGCAGACAAAAGAATCTCAGACTTACTTAACAGATCTTGAGATAACTCTCCTGGCTCCAGCCCGAAAATCACAGGAGAAGCAGCATCAGTAAACAGAGAAATGAGACTAGCAGACTCAGGTTGCCAACAAAAATCAATCCACTCTGGCGATCGAATATTATCAGCATTTGCTAGTTTAGGTTTCACCCAAATATCAGCCCACAGAGAAGTTCCCGACTGAGGCACAACCATTTTAATCTCAGGATAAGATTTAAGTAAGGGAACAATATCAGTCTGCCAACCAACTGCCAACCAAGTATCACCTAAAATTAAAGGTTGAAGATAATTATCAGAACTATAAAACTTTACCTGTTGATTGAGTTTAATCAGTGCTGACCTTAACTCAGGAACAGCAGCTAAATCATGAGTATTATACCCATGACCCAACTTTTTTAAAGTTAAACCAATCACCTCACGGGGGTGATCTAACAGAGAAAACCTGCCACGTAACTCTTCACGCCACAGAGCATTCCAATCAGTGGGAGTCCAACCCAACTGCTCCAACTTATCAGTACGATAAGCGATCACCGTCGCTCCTGTACGATAAGGCGCACCCCAAACACTACCATTTGCCGCCAACTCCCCACGCTCATTGCGCAAAACCAACTTTTGCCATAATGCAGGCAAATTTTCCCAACTGGGTAAAGCTTTAACCTCCAGCGGTTGAATAAGTTGCTTTTGAATTGCCTCTGTTAACCAATAATTCCCCACCGTGACTAAATCCGCTATGGGCGTAATGTTCTGAGTGAAGGGAATATTCCCTTTCCCACCCGTTTCCCTTTCCCCCTCTTGCTCCCGCCAAGTTAAAAGCAGCGTAAATAAATCCAATAATTTAGTCGCCCCTTCAAACCGCAACTTTTCCCCTTGAGTAAGTTGTTGGCGGAATTTCCCCAACAACTGGGGCGGAATTGAACCAGCGAGGAATCCCACTACCAGAGCAGACTGCTCCGCCCCACACCCAGTCAACAACTGAGCTATGGCGATACTTCCAGCACCAATTAAAAAAGAACGACGAGCAATCATAAATTTATTGTACACTTTTTGACAATTGATTTCACTCCAGATAACAGTCCGCCCACTCCTCAAGAGGAGCTACCTCAAACAAAGACAGCAAAAATATTAAATTTTGTGGCAGATTTAGCAGAAAGAATTAAGAGAAAGATTATCATATAAAATAGTTGAGGCACCCAGAAAGGTGTTAGTCAAAACCTAGGGGCGGTTTTTGTAGTTAACTTGATTCTTTAAATCAAGACCAAGGCTTATAAACCGCCCGTACAGTCATTGAAAAAAGGAAAAAAAAGATGCATACATTACAGAAGCAAATAGTGGAAGTTGATCGCAAAGTAAATCAACTATATCAAATAGTAGATGGCTTAAGCTCTCAGATAAGAACATTGACAGTAGGGAAAAAGCAAGCGGTGGAATCATTAAGTAGAGAAAGCCAAATGTTGATCCCTACAGAAGCTAGTTTAGGAATGAGTTCAGTACCCGAAAGAAAACATAAAGATATCCTCGAAGATGCCAGTACTTGGGAAGAAGAAGAAAGGAAAATGTTACCCCTCTCATCAGAAATTCAAATCAGAAGACTAACAGCACAACTAACAGCCGCTTATAATCGCATTGCTGCCTTAGAAGAGCAATTGTTAGCTTATAGAATTAACTCGTAAATATGAAGCAAAAAGGGATTCAATGACAGTGAGTAACTGAAAAGGAGTCAAACCATAAGCAAGATGAGCGGCGCAAGCCAAACCTCCAGCACCAACCCCCTCCTTGACAAAACCCTCCTCGTAAACCTGGAAAAGAGGATAACGAGAATGAGCAAAACTCAGGCAAGTTGCAACCAGAGGTACTTCACCAATAAGTTGAGCTAATCCCACCGTATCACCAGTAGGATCTTCAGCCACCCAGCGGGTAGTACCCACAACCATCTGTTCCAGGTGAGCATTTTCCCCAAAAAAAGCGCAAATTCTCTGGATTAAAGCATAAACAGCCAACATTTGCGTACCACCAGCAAGCAGTACGCCAACATGACGACTAGCAGCGATCGCCATGCCCGCCACCACAATTTGCATGGGATCCCCAACAGCAGCAATTAATTCCAGCGGATTGTTCCCTGTAAATTGTTGTAATCCAGCTTGCACAACGGCCAATTTTTGGGCATGATTACAGTGAGGATGGCTACTATTAACCTTCCCAGCCACCTCAAAACCCAAACCAGTAAGCACCGCCTGAGCTGTAGTAGTGCCACCTACCACACACTCACCAAGAATCACATATCCCCCAGTAGCATCCAGAGCCAACTTTTCCCCCCAAAACTTTCCCTGAGCAAATAAATGTTCCACAATATTTAAAGGTAAAGCCTTGCCAGAAGTAATACAATTAGCAGGCATACCTGACAAAGAAATAGCAGGTACAGCAGGAGGAAAAGGCAAACCAGCATCAAACACAAACACAGGAATATTTAAAGCCTCAACCACAGCACGGGAAATAAAAACAGGAGAAGCACCCACATTTAGGGGAGGTAAAGGAAAAGTCGGCTCTTTCCTCACCCCATTGACTAAAAACTCAGCATCAGCTACAGCAGTATATTGACGATCAGCAGGAGTTGCACCCGCAGCAGAGATCCCAGGAATTAAACCAGTTGCTGTTAAGCCCAAAATACAGGCAAATACAGGATGGCGACCTCGATTTTCCTCTAACCAGCCATTCCCTCGTTTGATTTGTGTATAAATATGAATCATCAACCATCAACAATATTAGTAATCATCAAGTAAAGCTTGAACCCAAGCAGGAGGACGAGGGATAGGATTACCAAGGCGATCGAGAATGAGTAAAGCAGTCAAATGAACAGCAAACAGATAGAGCAGATTATTAACAATGATCATAGCCCAAGCAAACAGCTCAACCAACCACATAGGGGGTACACTAAGCAATCCTAACCGCAGAAAGATCCATTCCGTCAATTCAGTGATCTGGGTAATGACATACAGCCACAGATCCTCACCCAAAAGAAGAGAAAACAACCAGAAACGAAAAAAGAAACCAAAAGTACCAATTACAGTTCCCAAGAAAATAGAAAACAGCCAAGAAGCGCCCCGCCGCCACAAAAAACCCAACTGTAGCCCCATTAGTCCATAGGGGATGAGAAATACAATACTGCGAGGCGGCCCCATCAGCACCGACAACAGCAACCCACAAACCAAAGTTGTCATCCAAGCAGCACGATTGCCCCAGCGCAGGTTAATCAAAGCGATGGGCAGAGGAAAAAAAAGCTTCAAAATCGGACCTGCAGGAAAATAGTAATTAATTAGCCAAATCAAACTGGCAGTACTAGCCAGAAAAGCCGTTTCCACCAGCACCAAAGTTTTCCGAGACGCTTGAGTAGTCTGCTTGAAGTTTCTGTTATTATCAATCGGGGAAGCCATCGGCTCATCATTTGCCCCATCAACCCAATTAGAATTATCAGTTGACGAGTCAGTAGCATCATGTTCTTGACCTTGAGCAGAAATTTTGCGGGCCCTCCAAAAAAAGCGTTGATTGAGAAAAATCAGCCATCAGCTATCATTTTATAGCAATTTTGAAATTTATAGGGAAATTTTCCCTGTTTTCTCCCTGGTAACTACTCTAAGGGATTTCTCCTACCAGAACCCCCCTTATTTGCTTTTGTTATGTATATATAGTAGAGTTGAAAATACTGATAAATGACCATTCAGTAGGGGTTTTGCAACCCACTCTCCTTTTATTATTATAAATAGTTTCAAAAATGAATTAACCTTTACTCGGTAAATAGTAGTATTATTATGACTATTGAGCAAGAGCTGCAAAAACTAATTACTGACATTGACAAAATGCTCGCCCCAGACTATCATCTAGCATTGTCTTACGGAAAAAATAAAGCTGCTAAAAATAAAAAAATTAAGATTTTTTTAGCAAGAGTTCGCAATTATCTAGTTCTGCTTTATAATCAAACTGTGAAAAATGGGATCAAGGAGGGTTCGCCAACAAAAACTGATAATTTTGCTACATTGAGAACGGAAATAGATCATCAAATTAATAAGTATATTAATTTTTTACAAAATGAATTAAATGCCCTAGAGCTTATTAATGACATCGAACAAAACCAACGACAGCAAATCATTACCAAATTTTTGGAAGATTTACTGAATCAATTAACCCAAACAGTTCAAACTAAAATTAATGAAACTATCAAAAACCTAGAAAATCAGTCTGAAAATTCTACAGAAAACTTCAAAAAAATGCTTGATCTCCAACAAAAATCAGAGCAAATATTGTTGAAGCTGGCATTAAAATTACTTAGTCTGCAGCCAAATCTCAAAGATAAATTAGCATCTGCTAGGAATTTATCAATCAATGGAAAAAAAGTAAAGATTAAAAACCTCAAAGATAATTATTTTATCAATTATAATATATACAATTCTCATAAAAATCGGGATCAGTCTGGGAGGAAAAAATCTCAACTAACAAGAGGTAGGGAGGAACAAGTAACTAATTTATCAGAGGAAAGTGCTGTGAAAAAATCATCATTAGACCAATTTCTTGAAGAAATCTATATCTCAACAGATTTGGAGGTAGAAAATATTACGAGAAAAGAGCAGGAAAATTTCAAAGAAGAAGGAAGAGAACAGCCTGTGAAAGGTGAGGTTTTAGAGAAAAAACAAAAGTCAAATCTGAGTCAGTCAGAAAAAAGATTAAATAAAAAAACAAACCCTCAAAATTTTAATCCAGATGAAGAAGAATTATATTTAGCAGGTAAAGATATGAAAAATACCTCAGCCCCAGAAAAAGAGATTTCTGCTGGGTCAAATTTAGGGATGAGTGAAAATTCCGCAGGAGTTATTTTAGAAGAGTTACTTTTGCAAAGAATAGTTGAGCCATATACCCGTAATAATAATAGCATTAAAATTAACAAAATAACAGCCCTCACAGATTTATTAGAACCAGATGTACTAATTGAAAGAAAAGAGAAGAAAAATTTGTGGTTTTTAGGAATAGATTTAGGAAATACGGGCATAAGGGCGGTTTTATTAAATGCTAAAACCTGTGAGCAATATCAAATTTATTGGCGGGAGAAAAATAACTCTCAGGGGAAAGAGCTACAGGGGGGAAATAATCAGTTTTCCCAACCTAGCTTTGATTTACCAAATGCAGCAGTTATAGAAAAAAAATATGGGGAAAATGATGAGCGCTCATTAACAGCAGAAGTAGCTATAGAAAACTTGAAAATATATTTAAACTTTGCGGTAATTTATTATGATGAAGAAGAGGGGGAAACTAGATTAGAAGAGGCTGAATCATATCATCAGATTATTCAGGAAGCTTTGGAGAAAATTTTCTCAACCTTCAGTTACGGAGACAGTAAAAGTGAAGAGAGAAAAAAACCAGGGCTTAAAATAGGTGCTGTAGGTTTATCATCAGGGAATTTGCAAGAAGCTTTGAGAGAATTAGAAGGAATAGTAATTAGTTCTCCAGCTATTTGGAGTGATACTTATTGTTTTAATCTTAGAGAAGCAATAATGAGAGCCAAATTAGTGGAAGATCCCGCAAAAATATTCTTTCTCCCAGAAGCGATCGCCACTCTCTTAGCCCATTTCCCCCTAGACTCCTTGCATCGGGGAGAATCATTAGCAGAACAAAACAATAGAGCCAAAATTTTTAAACAAGAATTACAAACTTGTAGTTTGGTAATAAATATAGGAAAAATCAGCACCGAACTTGCTTTAGTTGATATCCCTCCCAATTGGCAAAATTTAACTCACAGCAATTTTAGTCTCTGGTCTTTAGCCTATGGGATAAATGCCATTGAACAGGATATTTTATGTCAGTTACTCTATCCTCAATGGATCCTGAAACTTAACCCCCTCTTTCCCAGTCTCGACATGGAATTGCCTTTACCAGGAGATGCTGACCTCCTGAGAAGGGAATATTTAGGATTGCGTTTGCAAAGCTTACAAATTGGGCGCACTTTAAAAGAAGCAGCAAAATTAGTTAAAGAAGTTTTGCAAAAACAAGAAGAGTTTACTTTGAAATTAGCAGCGCAAGAATTGCATTTTACAAGACAGGATTTACAAGAAAAAATTCTTCAGCCTTTGCTCGAAAACTTTAACGAAGAAATAAATAAGCTTTTGCATCAAAGGGAAAAATCTGCCAACATGATTCAGCAAGTGATTATTACTCAAGACACAAGTATTAATTTGGGCTCTTCCTTTATTTCTTGGCTAAAATCTAAATTTCCTCAAGCTACTTTAATTGAACCAGAGCAAGTAGGTCAAGTAGCAGCAGGTTTAGCTCGTTTACCCCTATTTCCCCTGATTTTAGACCTCCCTAGACACCAATACAGCGACTATTTTCTCCTCGTAGAATTACTCCAAACTATTCCTAATACATCTTTTAGCATTGAAGAATTAATGGAATTACTGCGCTGTCGTGGAATTAATACCCGCGTGTGCGAAAATCGTCTCATTGGTTTTCTCAATGGTGAACTGCCTCCAGGTTTATTACCTCTTGAAAATTTTGACTATCAACAGCCACTTTTTTATCAGGAACATAACGGAAACTATCGCCCTAATTTTCAACAATGCGATCGCCTTCGTCAATATCTCCATACCCTCCTCTCCCAAACAGAACAAAAATTGACAGAACCCCTCGTTGCTAACCTTCTCCCTTGACTACTTTCTCTTTTGTTTTATACTTTAGTATATATATATATATATATACTAAAGTGTTTTGAACGAGAAAAATAAAAACTTGAAATTTATTGAGTTTTGTGGGAAAGTTGGAGCAAATCGTGGTAGAAACTGAAGAAGAGAAACAAAACTTAACAATCTGAAAAGATGATGCTAGCCGTGATTACTACACCAAAAATGCTTGAAATCAGTAGCCTTTTGCTCAAGTTGAAGTTTTCATTCAACAAAATTAATACATTAAATGAAACAGTGCATCATTCAGTGAACAGCACAAGCAAACGCTTAATTGATATTGTGGGAGGGTTGGTAGGATTAGGAATTACATTAATACTCTTAATTCCCATTGCGATCGCCATGCAGTTTGACAGTCCTGGGCCAATTTTTTATTGCCAAACAAGATGTGGTGTCAATGGAAAACCCTTTCGCATTTGGAAATTCCGCTCAATGGTAGTCAACGCAGACAAACAAAAGCACTTAGTAAAAAACGAAGCCAAAGGATACATCTTCAAAAACGAAAACGACCCTCGCATTACCCGTGTAGGCAAGATATTACGCAAGACCAGCCTCGATGAATTTCCCCAATTTTGGAATGTTCTCACAGGGGACATGAGTTTAGTAGGAACTCGACCACCCACTCCCGATGAAGTAGAGCAATATGCCCCCCATCATTTTGCCAGATTGCGAGTCAAACCTGGTATCACAGGAGAATGGCAAGTTAAAGGTAGATCTAATGTGAAAGACTTTGAAGAAATTGTCAAAATGGATCTGGCCTACCAACAGCAATGGACTCCCTTATACGATCTATCCCTAATTATGAAAACTATCAGGGTAGTGTTAGCTCGCAAAGGAGCTTACTAAAGACAACAGAAAAAAAAGTTCTCAGGTAAGTTACCTGGGAACTGAGTTTGATGGCAGCAAAAAAATGAACCTACCCACTTGGATCACAGTTTCCCGCCTCTTAGTATTACCAATTATTTTATATTTACTCCATGAGCCAACAAAGGTAAAATTATGGAGCAGTTTAGGGATATTTTTACTAGGGGCTAGTACAGATTGGTTAGATGGTTACTTAGCCCGCAAATTAAACCAAGTAACCGAATTGGGGAAATTTCTTGACCCATTAGTAGATAAATTATTAGTCTTAGGGCCATTATTAGCATTAATCGAGTTAGGGAAAGTTCCCGCTTGGGGAGTATTTCTGATTTTAGCCAGAGAATTAGCCATCGCAGGGTGGCGGATCAATCCCCAACTAGCGGGGGATAGCAGTATTAAAGGGGCAAACATTTGGGGGAAAGGAAAAACCGTCACTCAAATAGGAGCGATCGCCCTTTTAATTGCTCCTCTCCCCCCAAACTGGCATACCCCCGCCCTGATCTTTTTCTGGGTTTCTGTCGCTGTCACCTTAATTTCAGGGTTAATTTACATTTTCCCCAATATTTCCTCATCCACAGAAAAATCAATGGCAGCTTGAGGGCGGTTTTGAATTAGATAATCATTATGGAAAGAGTCTTTTAACCCAGAGAGTAAATCATATTCAGGTTGCCAATGTAGTTCAGTCATCGCCTTATGAACATCAGCAAAAAAATGTTGCACCCGCAGCGGGAAAGCTTTGCGTTTACCAAAATCAAACTGTTTTGGGTCATAATAAACCAATGCAGGAGATTTACCAACAGCTTCACCGCAAACACGAGCCAAACCTGCAAAAGTCACAAAGCGATCGCCAGACACATTATAAATTTGTCCCACCGCCAAGTCATTTCCTAAAACAGCAGCCATTGCTTTGGCCAAATCTTTTACATGACCAAATTGAGTAATGTGTAATCCATTCCCAGGAATAGGGAGAGGACGATTATTTACAATGCGGTCAAAAAACCAAGCCTCTAAATCATTATAATTTTGCGGGCCATAAATATAAGTAGGGCGAATGGAAGTCCAGGGAATACCCACTTGGGCCAAATAAGCTTCAGTTTCGTGTTTACCCTGGTGACGACTATTCGGATCTACAGGATCACCTTCGCGATGAGGTAACTGGTCAGATTTCAGATAAACCCCAGCCGAGCTTACATAGACAAAGTGTTTAATTTTGTCTATGAATATTTCTACTAGAGGCTGAGTATCGCTTAACTCCCGCCCATTATTATCGAAAATAGCATCAAAACTTTCCCCAGACAACTTCTCCTGCAGTTCAGCAGCATTTTGGCGATCGCCCTGAATTACTTTGATCCCAGTCGCAGGAGCTGGTTTATTCCCGCGATTAAACAAAACCACCTCATGGCCCTTTTCGAGTAATACCTGAGTTAAATAGACCCCAATAAATCGGGTTCCCCCCATAATTAAAACACGCATCTTTTCCTCTCCATTATCAGTTATCAGTTTAAAATGTAGGGGCTGGTTGAGTGAAAAATTCCGTAATAATACAAAAAATCTTAGATCAAAACCCGCCCTCTCCTCTATACTAATGAGCAATGAGCAATGATAATTGACCCAAAGGTTTTAATATTCTTAGGACATCATAAAACTTGTTGCGTCGTGGCCAAAGCAGGAATGAATCCGACACATCATACTGGGGTGTTCCATCTTGACTCAACTTCAGAAAAATAAACCCATCCCCATTAGTTGCCATGGCAAAAATCGGCTGATCTTGATGGGGGTTAGTCATCATGTAAGCTAAAATTTGAGGTAATGCTGATGGTAGAGGGATGCCGTTACGTTTCGACTCAATTACCAATACCCAAAGGCGATCGTGAACCACTAAAACATCAATCAATCCCTTAACAATTTCCACAGGATCTTCTATGGTAATTTCCACCGACTCAGGAGAGCGAATTTGAAAAGGTGGATCTAAGAAACCTGCAACTGTCAAAAGAGGAGCGACTACCAATAAGTTAACCGTACCCTCTAAAAGTGGTGTACCAGCTCTGTGATATACATATCTTTGTCTAATTTTATCCAGAGATGCTTTTTCCTGCTATATAAAACTGAACTTTCCTTGAATAATCAGGTTTATTCTTTAACAAGGCTACTGCCTTGAGAGTCTATTTCCTGCTTCATCCAGACGAGTCGGCTCGCTACTGTCCACAGGCGTTGATTCGGGCGTAGCCCACCAATACCACTACTACTTCATTTGGGGCTTTTTCTAACCTAATTGAAGCATTTAAATCTCTATCAATTGTTAAACCACAGACGCACCTAAAAATGCGGTCAGATAAAGTTAAATCTGCTTTAATTGCTCCACAA
>JADQBC010000042.1 GCA_016903655.1 Gomphosphaeria aponina SAG 52.96 = DSM 107014 | reverse complement strand
ATCGTTCTCCTGATGTATCGTGGATTAAACAAGAAAGGTGGGACTGTTTAACTGCCAAAGAAAAAGAGAAATTTCCCCCCATAGCGCCAGATTTTGTTTTAGAGTTAATGTCCCCAACTGATACTTTAAAAGAGACGCAAGCAAAAATGGCAGAATATTGGGAGAATAAAGTAAGACTGGGTTGGTTAATTGAGCCAAAAATTCGGCGGGTGGAAATTTATCGTCTGGGAAAAGAAGTTGAGGTATTGCACTCTCCAGAAAACTTATCGGGGGAAGATGTATTACCAGGATTTGTTCTCAATTTACAAGGGATGTGGAAGACAAACCGCTAATAGTTGACAAATATTAATGTGAAGCACATCAACCCAGATGAAGTAGCTGCTATTCTTTCAGCCAGGTCTGTTCAACAAAATTTGGGGATTGAACCTCGTAATAAAACAATTGCCGGCGTTGAAGGTGGAATTAGAACCCTCAGTGGTTGGAAAGAAGAGCCTGGTTATTTACAAAAAACGGCAGAAGTAATGGCATATTCTCAGGAAATTGGATATCAACTTAAACCAGCAGGCCCTTTAGACAAGGGCATTCCTGGAAGATACAATGCTTCACACGCGGAAAAGCAAATGTCTATAGCTGAACCAAATCAACCCATCGGTTTATCTAAGGAAATGTGTCTAGATTGTCAGGAGTATTTCCGAGCATTAGCACGCTACAGAGGAAAATTGCAAGTCGTTGCTGAACCCAAGGTAACGCGGATATTTCGTCCTGAGGGCAATGTTGATGTGCTATCAGTAGAACCCTCAAGAGAATAGGAGGTTGCAGATGTTAATTCCAGCTATCTTACACCAAAAGATTGAGACAGCCAAAGCAGCGATGTACAACCATCCTCACCATGACTTAAACCTAGGCTACCGTCAAGACATTTGGGCAGCTTTAGGCTTAAATATGGATGGGGCGGAAGTTAGTTATACTGTCCCTCGGAAAAGAAGAGCAATGTTAGCTATTTTAGCAGCGACGCGGGTAATCCCAGTTTGGGAAGGAATTTGGTCAATTGACTATACCCCACATTGTATTCTGGGAGCTGCAAGGCTGGTTTTGAATGGAACATTAGAGGTGAATAAAGCTCGCTCTTACCGAGATGACAACTGGGGGAAACTAGAGAGTTTGGCGACTTTCCCCCAATACCAAAGTAGTGCCTATCAAAAGGCTATTAGCGCAGGACTCAGCGCCATTAGCGCCCTTGGAGCTGCTTTGGATGATGAACAGTTTGACAAGGATCAGATAAATTACGACTTGACTGATGCTGATGTGGATGCTTACTACAATGATTCATCTTTTTGGGCTGCTAATGCCATTGCGGGAGCTATTTGGGAACCCAATTCTGATGCGATTAAACGCCGCTCTTTTTGGGAATGGTGGCTAAGTAAAGCTGTTACTAATGCTTGGTGGGCTTTCACAGATAATTCACGAGCTGAGACTTTTCCCCGTCAAATGGAGTTAATAGCGTAATTATACAATTATAATATACACCCCTCATCTACCTATGAATGAATCAACCAGAGAACCTTCTCTAAGTCGTCCATCTTCCAATTCCACAATGCGATCTGCCACATCTAAAATCCGATTATCATGGGTGACTATTAAAATAGTACAGCCTTGTTCTTTTGCCAATTTCTGCATTAATTCTACCACATCTCGACCCGATTTACTATCTAAAGCTGCTGTGGGTTCATCGGCTAAAACCATACGGGGATGACTGACTAAAGCGCGGGCGATCGCCACTCTTTGTTTTTGTCCTCCAGAAAGTTTTTGGGGATAATAATTTACCCTATCTTCTAATCCCACTGCTGCTAACATTTGCAGAGACTTTGCTTTAGCTTCAGTAGGAGAAATACCATTTTGCAATTCAATAGACATCTGCACATTTTGCCTTGCTGTTAAACATTCTAACAAATTATGTGCCTGAAAAATATAACCGATATTCCGCCTCACTTTGATTAATTGCTGTTGCTTTGCTCCCACCAATTCTTCCCCAAAAACCCGCATACTTCCTGATTGAGAAGCTCTTAAACCACCCATCAAAGTTAATAAAGTAGTTTTTCCTGAACCTGAAGGCCCTTTCATAATCACCACTTCCCCTGATTTCAGAGTAAGATTTATCTCAAACAAAATCTGTTTTCTCAGGTTTCCTTCCCCAAAAAAATGATTTAAATTCCTAATTTCCACCACTGGGATACCATTTTTTTTCATAATTTTTTTACATAATAAATAGTCATTAGTCATTGGTGAAACAGTCAGACTAAGGAGTGGGCGGGTTTTGATATAAAGATTCCAGTTTTGAGTCAAAGATTATCCCGCTGGCCCGCCCCTACAAGACAAATAACTAAAAGATATCAGCAGGGTCTGCTGCACGCAATTTACCCACTGCAACCGAACCTGAAATCGCACACATTCCAACTGTCAAAATTAAAACTGTCCCCGCCCGTGAAACCGTCATAATCATAGGTAAACCAGTAGCACTTGCAGCATTCAAATAGAAAAACACTGAGAGAGCAAAACCAGGAATAAAACCAATCAAAGCCAAAATTATTGCTTCTTGAAAAACCACCCCCAACAAATAGTTATTAGTATAACCCATGGCTTTTAAGGTAGCATATTCTGGCAAATGGTCAGCCACATCGGTATAGAGAATTTGATAAACAATTACCGTCCCAACAACAAAACCCATACCAGTTCCCAGAGCAAAAATAAACCCGATCGCCGTGCCATTTTGCCAGTATTTTTTTTCTCGCTCAATATATTCTTCCTTGGATAAAACTATCACATCCCCTGCGGCAATTTTCTCTCTCAAAGTATTTAAAACCGCCTCTAAATCAGCATCTGGTGCTAATTTTATCACCCCAATATCAATGATCCCTTTTTCTCGCTGAGGAAAGATCCGCAAAAAGTTTAAATCACTGGTAAAAATATTACTATCCGCCGCAAAAGATGTTCCCAGAGAAAATAATCCTTGCACTTCCACAGCTCGATCGCCTACTTCTGTTTTCACCGTTTTTCCTGCTTGAAAAAGTTCAGGAATTGGTCCAAACTCTGGGCGTGATAATTCATCAAATATTACCACATCTTGCAATTTAATTTTAGCCAGATTTTCCTCATTAATTCCAGGCAAGTTAAAAATATTCTTTGAGGGATTAAATCCCAATACTAAAATGCTGCGAGTCTTGCGATTAACAGGATTTTTCCAAATAGCAAAATCTAGATAAATTGGCGTAACTGATTTTACTCCCTCTACTCCCAAAGCTGCATATAATGGTCGAGAAGAAAAGCTTTTCATAGCAATCAGGGCATCAGACTGGGGACTTAATAAAAAAATCTCCCCATCAATTGCCTCATTAAGTATCACTGCACTATCAAAAAGAGCATCGCGGAATCCAAGCTGCATAAACATTAAAAAATCAGCAAAACAAATTCCCGCGATCGCTACCAGTAAACGAACTTTTTCATGGGTTAATTGTAACCAGGATAAGGGAGTTTTCATAATAATATCTTCACTAATACTTTAGCATAAGTTAAATTAGCCACCTGCCGACTAGATTCTCGATCCAGGAGTATTTTTACTTCTACAACTCTCGCATCTACATCCCCTGCAGGATCTGCATCTAAAACATCTTGTTTGCCAATTAACATCCCAATGTGATTTACAGTCCCCTGAAGTTCTCCATCAAATGAACCATTTTCACTGGTAATAGTAGCTGAGTGTCCTAGTTTTATTTTACTAATATCACTTTCATATATTTCAGCCACCACCATCATGTTTTCCGTTTGGCCTAATTCCACAATTCCGTCATCTTCTTTGACACTTTCCCCTGGACGGGTATGGATTTTTAAGACTTTACCAGTAATGGGTGTTTTGACAGAAGTTAATTCTAGTTCAGCTTTGGCTTGTTGTAAATTTGCTATTTCTCTATTTACTTCTGCTTCTGCTTTTTGTACATCTACGCCCCGCACCTCGGCAATACGGTTTAATTCTGCTTCAGCTGCTATGATTTCTTTTTCCAGGGTATTCACCGATTGTTGGGCGATCGCTGTTGCTTCTTTTATTTCTTCTCCTAGGGTTTCTACACTTTTTTTCAAGGTTGCTTCTGCTTCCACCAAACTCTCTTTACCTGTGTCTAAAGTCAGTCGTCGATCATCTAATTCAGAAGCAGAAATTGCCCCTTCTGCTGCCAATTTGTCATAACGAGTAAACTCCGTAGCCGCATTATTAAACTCTGCTCTTAACCGCCCAATTGTTGCTTTTTTTTCTTCTGTTTCTCTAGCTAACTGCGCTTCTAAACCCGCAATTTTTGCCTGATTAGTAGCAATTTCACCTTGTAATTGAGCTTTTAACCTTTCAATTTCTGCTTCCTGGGCTTTAATTTCCCCAGTTTTTGCCCCAGCTTGAATAATCGCTAAATTTCCTCTAGCTACGGCTACCTCTTCTTCAGCCTGTTTTACTGCTGCTTGTTGCAACTCATTGTTGTCCAACACAACTATTACTTGGCCTGCTTTTACTTCATCCCCTTCTTCTACCAACAACTGTGTTACCTTCGCCCCTCCCATAATCGGTGGGGGTGCAAGTTTAATGACCTCTCCCACGGGTTCAATTCTGCCTAAACCACTCACCGCTTTAATTGCCGCTGTTTCTGGCACCACAGGTGCTTCTGTTTGACTGTTAGCAAATTTCAGGCTATAAATTGTAGTAGCACCCAGAGCTACTAATCCTGCAACTGCAAGGGGGATAACCCAGCCCCTCACTGGTAAAGAATCTTTTTTATCTTGGAAGTTCACTTCGCCCATAAGCTTTATTCTTGGGGTATGTTTTTTGACTACGATTCAATGAGTGGGCCTGTTTTGATATTCAGGTTATGGGTGTGTTGTGTACAAGTTATCCTTAAACCCGCCCCTACATGAGGGTTCTGTTTTCCTTTATAATTTATACTAAACCGTTTAGTTTTATTTTGTCAACCCAAGAAAGAAAAAAATTGCCAAAAATGTCCAAAACTCAGAAACAGCAACACTTAGACAAAGCAGAACAAATCCTGGCTGGTGCATTACCAGAGTTTCTCCAACATGGTTATGCTCGAACCAGTATGGATCGCATAGCAAGTGCGGCGGGGGTATCGAAGCAAACCCTATACACTCACTTTGGCGACAAAGATGGACTATTTAACGCCATCCTCAAGCAGATGGCCAGAGAAAAATTCCAGTTAGTCTGCTCAAAACCCCTCGAGGGAGAACCCGAACAGGTATTACGTGATTTAGCACAAAGATTACTAAAAGAAGTAAATGATCCAGATCATTTAGCCTTTGTACGGTTAATTGTCGCCGAGTCTGTCAACCATCCAGAATCACCCAAGTTATTTTTAATCCATGTAGTACAACCTGCTTTAAAAATTTTAACTGAATATTTAGAGCAACATCAGAAACTGAAAGATTGTGAAGCGATCGCCAGAATTTTTGTCGGGGCATTAATTCATCATATTATAACTCAAGAAATTCTTCATGGGAAAGAAATCATACCCATTGAGGAAGAACGGATAGTAGATAATTTAATTAAATTAATTGTTCATTAGGGTTTGGGAATCGAATAGATGCCCTTCTTGTCGCCTCTACTCCTTTTCCTCAGGATATCCTGACATTATTACTTGGTAAAATTCCTTGAACTTCTTCATTTAATTTAACAAAATAAAGCTCTACTTGCAAACTAGGATAACGCTCCTTAAGTGACCAATAAGCCTGATTGAGATACTGCCGATGTACTTGTTCTTCCCGTTGAGAATCTTTGCTTAATTGCGGGTCAATTTTACTAGCATAAGCTCCACAATCTTCATGGTCAAAAATGATAACTTTTTCAATATGATGAAGACGATAAGACAACTCTAACTGCTCCCAAAAAGTTTGAGTTTCTGCTTGGCTAGGAAAACTGGCCAATGCTAAAGAAGCTCCTGCTAAAGCTAACCAGTCCTATTGGTTATCTAAGTTTTTTTTTGCTAAAAAGTCCTGCTGAAAATGGATAAAGCGAAAGTCAATACAACTCAAAACTAATGCTTGAGTTTCTGATGCTTTGGCTGTTTTATTTGAGAGCAAGAAAAAAGGTAAAGTAAGTGTTGTTGTCATCAATCCTTTTAAAAATTTACGGCGATGACAAATACAGGATTGTTTAGAACAATTTTTAATTGAGTAATTCATTATTTAATGATATCGGAGTATTTTTAATATTTTTGTTTGAGTCTCAGGAAAATGACTTGACTCAGAAAATAGAGATCTACTGTTTTCAGAAAGTATAAAGATATTCCTAACTGCCAAACCTGAAAACAAAACTCTTCCTCGATTTGCTTTGTTAAAAGAATAATAGGTGTATCTTTAAAGAAAGTTAATTGACGAAACTGTTTTAAAAGTTCATAACTTTCCGAATCCCTAGCATCTAAATCAGTGATAATTAAATCAGGATATTGTTCTTTAACTAATCCTAACCATTCGGAAGTTTTTTTGGCAGAAATGGTATGAAAAATCTCAAGGTTTAAGACTTCTAGTATTTTTGACCGTAGGGGGACATCATCGACAAGAATTAAGATATTTTTCATCGAGGGAATTTTACCTGTGATATTTTACTGTAGGGGCGGGTTTAGGGATAACCTAGTAATCACTACTAATAACCTTTCTATCAAAACCCGCCCACCACTCACTGATAACTGTTAACTATTAAACATCTGATTCTAATTCTGTTTTAGCTGAAATTGAAGGAGAACATTCAGGAAGATTAGGATTTAAAGAACAAATGGCATCAGTTGTTGTTGCAAAACAATTTTCTGCCCCAATTTTGGCGAGCAAACCACTGCGATCAAGAAGTGTTTTGACTTCCTCTTGTAAACCTGTTAGCATTAAGCGACAGTTATGCCGTTTCAAATCAGCATAAATATCTTCAAGGGCAACTAATCCAGTGGTGTCCATATTGGGAACAAAACGCATCCGCAAAATTAAATATTTCACTTCTGGTTCATCCCGCAGGAAGGTGGCAAATCTTTCTGCTGCTCCAAAAAATACAGGCCCATCAACGCGATAAACGGCAATTTCTTGACTTAATTCTAAGGGAATACCTGCAGGAAATACTTCTGTTTCAGGAATTTTAGCCAGGTTTAAATCACTCATGCGTTTGATGAATAATGCACCAGCGGCAATTAAACCGATTTCAACGGCTAAAACTAAGTCAAATAAGATAGTAATCGACCAAGTGAGCAACATTACCGCAAAGTCAGAATAAGTTGCTCGTAGCAGTAAGCCAATAGCCTCCCATTCGATCATTCTAAGGCTTGTCACCATCAAAATTCCTGCTAGTGCAGCAAGGGGAATATGGGAGGCTAAGGGGGCAAAAATTAGAATAATCATGGCGAGAGCTATTCCATGAATTACTCCTGATAGTTTGGTTTTACCCCCAGCACGAACATTAACCGCAGTGCGGGCGATCGCCCCAGTAGCAGGAATACCTCCGAAGAAGGGAACAATCATGTTAGCCATCCCCTGGCCAATTAATTCGCGGTTACTGTCGTGTTTTTCACTGACTGTCATCCCATCAGCCACAACGGCGGAAAGTAAGGATTCAATACTGCCTAAAGCTGCTAAAGCTAGAGCTGGATTAATCAATTCCCGCAATAAACCAAAATCATGCCAATGGGGAATGCCATGAGGTAAAGGTAAAGATTGGGGTATAGTACCGATGGTGGGAACTGATAGATGAAAAACTGAGGTTACAACTGTAGCTAACACCAGTCCCACTAGAGAGCCAGGAATCACAGGGTAAATGAAAGGCCAAATGAGTTTGGTAGCAATCACAATGAGGGCAACCAGTACGGCTGCTAAATTAATTCCCTGCAAATGGTTGAGACTTTGCCACAGTCCATCGAGAAAATGCTCACTTCTGGGTAATTGCAGACCAAAAAAATTGTTGAGTTGACCGCAAAATATAATAATAGCTATGCCGTTGGTAAATCCAGCAGTCACTGGATAGGGAATAAATTTAACCACTTGTCCTAGTTTGGCTACCCCTAAAGCAATTTGGATTAAACCCGCCATTACACCAGCTAACCAAACTTTCTCAATGCCATATTGAGCGACAATACCCATTAAAATAACCGCCATTGCTCCTGTAGGCCCTGTAATTTGCACTGGAGAGCCGCCAAAAATAGCAGCAACAATCCCAGCAACAATTGCAGTATAAAGTCCTGCTTTGGGTTCTACCCCACTGGCTACGGCAAAAGCCAGGGCTAAAGGAAGTGCTACAATTGCAGCGGTCAAGCCTCCTGTTAAGTCGCCGCGCCAGGAATGAAAGGGATTACTTAACTGAAAAAAGCGTTTTGAGGGTTTTTCACTGATTGTACTTTGCATCGCAGTTTTCTTCTAATGTTTAGAAAATGATTAGTTAAGGGGTAGAAGATATTTAGATTTTGGTTGGGTTGTGATTTGTCGCATTTTATCTAAATGTTTAGAAACTGTTATGGTTCCATCATCGTAAGTAGTCAGCACTTTTTTCTTGCAAATGCCAAAGGGGGCCCCGAGGGCATGGCTTTGATATTTGCTCATCATTTGCGGTGAAATCGGTTGGTTTTCCTTGTTGGAGACAATGATGATTTCAGGCTTGCAGTAGTCAAACACCTCGCGACAATAACCGTTTTCTTGCCCGTGATTAGAAGCGACAAACAGATTAACTCGCCGCAATTGTTCCTGAAATTCAGGAGATTGGAGGAGGTTACTCCAGCCTTCTGTTTCTAAATCCCCAGGCAAAATCATATTTATATCTCGACAGGAGACAAAAGTCACGAGACTCAAGTTGTGGGGAGCAGGAAAATTTTGAGCATTATTCCAGAAAAACGAGAGTTTGACCTCGTTGATTTCCATAATTTGACTGCTCCAACCCGAGGCTTGACACGCATAGGCGATGGGGTTGAGGGTATTGTTTAACTTGAGATCGGGAATATTTAATCCCTTGAAGTGTTCGGGATTGAGTGTAGGATTGAAAATCAGAAAATTGATGGGTAGTCCATGTTGCCAGCAGTGGCTGAGAATCTTGGGAAAACCCGCTAAATGATCTTCGGTGTAAGCCGAAACTACCAAGCAGTCTAGGGAACGGCAACGCCTAGACGAGATATATTCTGATGGGCTGAATTTCGCTCCATAACCACAATCAATCAGGATTGTATGGTGATCCCAAGTATCAATGGCGGCACAAAACCCGCGCTCTACCTCGAAAATTTTGATATCTATCATTTTTTTATTTCCTAATTTCGGGACAAAAAGTCATTCCAACTTCTCCAAAGCGTCGCGCATCTCTACGAGATGGTTGTTAAAAACCTCTAGAGCAGCATCGAGTACTTTAAATACAGCTGAATCATTCACTGAATAAAAGACATAGTTCCCCTCTCGACGACCTTTGAGCAGGTTGTAACGACGGAGGATAGCTAATTGTTGTGATACTGAGGAAGCTTCTACCTCAATCCACTGGGCGATATCATTGACACTTTTTTCTCCTTGGCGCAAAGTATCCAGAATCTGGATGCGCACAGGATTTGACAGGATTTTAAACAAGTCTGCTTTGAAATAGCTCGGTTGAAACGGCATCTGACTATCTGAGTATCTGCAAGGTGCTTCAATTAGATTAGCACAAAACTGAATCTACCTGCAAGATTTTAAAGATAGAGAGGTTATAAGATTTAGTTCAAGTTATAATTATTTATTAATACGCGCGTAGCTAATGCGGCTGTTTTTTTTTTGCCCAATGGATAAAACTAAAATAAGCAACCTGGGTGATCTATAACAACAATTGTGTAGCTATTTGGGTCAAAGTAACATAAAATTAAATTAAGAAAAATTCAGTTATCAGTGACCAATGAAACAGGATGAAAGCAGATGAACACCAGTAACTTGGGTAAGATTTTAAACCAGTTGGGGATTTCCTTGCTGGTATCCAGTGAGCAAGTGGGAAAAATTTTTTTACTGCGAAATGAGAATGGAGTAATTAATAATCTGGTTCGCAATTTCAAACAAGCAAAAGGTCTGGCAGTAAATCAAGAAAAATTAGCTGTCAGTACTAATTACCAGGTTTGGGATTTAAGAAATCTTCCTGGATTACATACAAGAGTAGAACCATCAGGAAAATATGACGCTTGTTATGTCCCCCGCAAAATGCAGGTTACTGGGTTAATCGATATTAAGGAAATAGCATTTCTTGCCCGAGAACTTTGGCTAGTTAATAGTCGCTTTTCTTGTCTGTGTACTCTACATGATGATTATAGCTTTGTTCCCCGTTGGCTACCTCCTTTTATCACCAGCTATGAATCAAATGATTGTTGTCACCTAAACGGCTTGGCAAGCAAAAATAACAAACCTAAATATATTACCGCCCTCGGAGCAACGGCAACAACTGAAGGTTGGCGAGAAAATAAAGCCCAGGGTGGGATTGTCATGGATGTTGATATTAATGAGATAATTTGTTCTCATCTTTGTCTGCCCCATTGTCCCCGTTGGTATCAAAATCAACTCTGGGTATTAGAGTCAGGGAGGGGGAGTTTGGCTAAAGTAGATCTTGATTCTGGTAGGCTCGAAACTGTGACTCAACTCCCAGGTTTTACTCGTGGTTTGGACTTTTATGGGGATTTTGCTTTTATTGGTTTATCTCAGGTTCGTGAGGGGGAGGTTTTTAATGGTATTTCTGAAACAGGTAAGAAACCTAGTTGTGGAGTTTGGGTGGTAAATATTCAAACTGGAAAACAGTTGTGTTTTATGCCCTTGGGTGAAGGTGTGGAAGAAATTTCTGCTGTTCATGTTATCCCTGGTTTTCGCTTTCCTGAAATACTTGAATGGCATGATCCTGTGGTGATGAATAGTTTTATGTTGCCAGAAGATGTTTTGCAGAAAACTGGGCAACAGTCTTCTTTGGAGAGGGAGGAAAATAAGCGAGAGGGGGCAACTCCTGAATATTATTTAAATTTGGGCAATCAAGCTTATCATCAGGGAAATTTAGAACTGGCAAAAGACTATTATCAGCGATGTTTGGAGTTAAATCCCAATTTGGTAGTGGCGCGGTATAATTTGGCGGCAGTTCATGTTGAGCAGCAACAGTGGGGCGAGGCGAAGGTTAATTTTAAGTATGTTATGGCTCTTGAACCGAATAAAATTGATGCGATCAATAATTTGGGTGTGGTTTATGGCCGCCAAAATAAACCTCATGAGGCGATCGCTTATTTTAGAAAGGCGATCGCTCAGGAACCAAATTTCCCCGATGGCCATTTTAATTTAAGTATGACTCTTTTACAGCTAGGGGAATTTGAAGAGGGTTTTGCTGAGTGGGAATGGCGTTGGCAAACTAAAAATTTTCGACCTTTTATTTGTTCTCAACCCAAGTGGGATGGCACCCAAATGAAGGATAAAACTATTTTTATTTATGCGGATAAGGTGCTGGGGGATTCCCTCCAGTTTAGTCGTTATTTGCCTTTGGTGGCCCAAAAGTGTCAGCGGGTGATTTTGAGTTGCTCGGAATTTTTGGCTCCTCTTTTAGAAACTGTAAAAGGGGTTGACATGGTTTATGTTTCTGGGGAATTGCCCCATTTTGATGTTTATGCTCCTTTAAGCAGTTTGCCTTATATTTTTGGCACTACTTTAGCAACTATTCCTGCTGATGTTCCTTATTTTCAAGTGGTAAGGGATAATGAACAGTTATCTGCTGTGTTGGCGAGGGCAGTAGGTAAGAAAATTGGGGTTTCTTGGGGTGGTAATCCTCAGAATAAAAACGATGCGAATACATTCTGTCCTCTGCAATTTTTTGTGCCTCTTTTTGCTTTGCCTGATTTCACTTTTTACAGTCTGCAAGGAGTTTCAGGGGAGCAAGTTGTTGCAGAATTAAATGGAGATTTGGGCCTGACGGATTTGAGTCCTTTTCTGCAAGATTTTGCAGATTTGGCAGCGGCGATCGCTTCTCTGGATTTAATTATTACTATTGATAATGCTGTGGCTCATATTGCTGGTGGTTTGGCTAAACCTGTCTGGAATTTGCTATACTTTTCTGCCGACTGGCGCTGGATGTTAGACCGTAATGATAGTCCCTGGTACCCCACTATGGAACTCTATCGTCAACAGCAACCTGGTGATTGGAATAGTGTTTTTCGTCAAGTTTATCTCCGTTTAAAGGGTGAAATTAATGAATAGTTAATTATTGTTAATTGTTGATTGTTAATCCTTCATGGAAGACCATCAACTATAATTGTTAATTGTTGATTGTTAATCCTTCATGGAAGACCATCAACTATCAACTATCAACTATCAACTATCAACCATCAACCATTATGGCATTTTTACCTAAATATCGTCCCAAACAATTATCTTTAGGCCCATTAGAAACAGAAGTACTGGAAATTATCTGGGAATTAGGGTCAGCAACTGTTAAAGATGTCCATGAAAAAATCTTAGCAGACCCAGATAGAGAACTAGCTTATGCCTCAGTAACTACAGTACTCAATCGATTGACAAAAAAAGGTTGGCTTACTTGTAATAAAAAAGGAAAGGCTTATGCTTGGCAACCTTTAGTATCTCAAAGTGAAGCACAAGTAATCAAAGCCTATGAGCAATTACAGCGGTTTTTAGCAGTAAGTAATCCAGATGTGGTAGCTTCTTTTGCGGATAGTTTGGATACTGCTAGTTTGGAACAAATAGAAGCGATCGCTGAACGTTTAGAAGCAGTCCGTCGTCAACGGGAGGAGCAAAAATAATGCACTTAGTAATGATTTTCACTGCCTTAAGTTTAGCTGTCACTGTCAGGTTACTAGCACCTAAAAGTAGTTGGCAATTAACTTTATTTTTCTTTCTTTTTCCCCCTTTACTATTACTGACCACTGCTGTAGCAGTACTTTGTATGGGACCTGAGGGAGAAATGTTAGGACTTCAGGCGAGTTGGTTTAGTTATTTCTTTGTTTTCGGATTTATTTCTTTTGCCCTCATTTTACTCTTAAAACTCGCCTACCAAGCATGGCAATCACAACAAGAAATAAGCACCTATCCTGTAAAATTAATTCAAGGAAAAGCTGCACGCATTTTAGCAACCAGTTTTCCCTACAGCGCTCAAATCGGTTTTTGGCAGCCACAACTGGTAGTCAGTTGGGGAATAATTAACGGTTTAGATGAAGCACATCTAGCAGCAGTTTTAGCTCATGAGCAGGCCCACTATTATTACCATGATACTTTCTGGTTTTTCTGGCTGGGGTGGTTGCGCTCGGGCACTGCTTGGCTACCCCATACAGAAACACTCTGGCAAGAATTGTTATTCTATAGGGAAATACGTGCAGATGAGAAGGCAGCAGAGGAAGTGGATGCTTTACTTTTAGCCGAATCATTGCTCTTTTGTAGTCAAGCACCATTCAAGGCAACAGAAAGCTTTTGCGCTCCTTTCTGTTGCGCTATTCCTCGAAGTCGTTTAGCGGAGCGCATAGATGCTCTTTTAACAGAAAGGACTTTTTCTTTTACTCCTCACTGGTGGGTTTGGAGTTGGCTAGTGGTTACTTTGTTACCTCTTTTTACTCTCCCTTTTCATAATTAATTTGTGCCGTATTTTCACCCTCACTTTCGGTTGCTAATAATTGGGAAATTTCAGGATTATAAATGCGCAAATAATTCCAATAATTGCTAAAAACTGCCTCCACATAACCCTGGGTTTCAGGAAAAGGTATGTTTTCCACAAACACATCTGGATCATCAAAACCATATTTTTTCACCCAACTACTCACATTTCCTGGCCCTGCATTATAACTAGCAACTGCCAACAGGGAATTATTATTATATTGTTGATGAGTGTGATTGAGATACCAACTGCCTAAATTAATATTATCTTCGGGGTTGGTTAGGGAATATCCTTGTAGGTTAATTTCACTAGCCGCCCATTCTCCAGTAGCGGGCATAATCTGCATTAAGCCTGTAGCGCCCACAGTAGAGCGAGCATTCCACTCAAAGGTTGACTCCTGACGGATTAAAGAAATAACTAGCAGGGGGTTAACTTGATGCTCGGTGGCAAATTTGCGAATATCATCGTAGTAAGGAAAGGGAAATAAACCCTGCCAATATTCCTCTGTTTGCCGTAAATTCAGCCATTGGGCTACATCTCTGGGGTTTTCCCGTTGGGATAAACTCCAGATTTTCATAATACCATTGCGGTATTCTTCTTGCACCTGAAGTAGTAAACCTTGACTAAATTGCTCAACTACACTTAACTCCTGGCGATCGCCTATTTCTGCGAGAAACAAGATCTGAGCATCTTCATCTTGTCCAAGACGGAAAAGTTCTTTGAATACTTCAGAGCCTGCTGGTGGCACGGGGCGAGTGTATGGTTGATTGACTTGAGGAATTTTTTCTCTCAAAGTGGTAAAATCTCCCACATCCCTGCCTAACATTACAGCGGAGCGCCAACCATAATAAGACTGCCATTGATTGGTTAAAACATATTTAAATGTTGCTTCAGCTTCTGCTTCTTTCCCGAGTTGTTTTGCCCATTTTCCCGCCCAGAAAGCCGCTTTAGCACTCAGATCGCTTTGCTTTGTATTCTCAGTAAGCGGCTGCACCCATTCATAAGCTCCCTGAATATTCCCTGCTTCAGCCAGTTTTTCTGCCACACTCCAGCGATACTCTACTGCTGCTTCAGAGTTGGGATACTCTTTTAATAATTTCTCGCGCATAAGCGCCGCCGACTCTTTATTATTCAGCTTTTCCAAAATTGCCGCTTTTTTCAACAGTGCGGTTGGTGCTTCTGGGGGAAATTTGCTAATTACTAAGTCCAAATACCCCACCGCCTGTTGTCTAGTTGATAAACTAGCTAAATGGAGCAAACCTACTCCTGTTTCATCCGCATCGTGAAACTCTTGGGCTAATCTTCTATATTTACTTTTAGCTTCTTCTGTATTGCCATTAAGTTCTAAGCCCCGAGCTGCTCGATAGAGGTTACGGGGCATCATCGGAGCATAACCATAAGCATCTGCTGCCTTGCGGGTTTCCCCAAACTGCCAATAACCATCAGCGATCGCCTGCCAGTCTTCTGGGGTTAACTCACTGGCAAATTCCAACACCAACCTATCTCTAATTTGATTAGTACTATAATCTCGCCCCACTCTTGCTAGCATAACTAATAATTTAGGGTCATCTGGCTTTTCCTGTAACTCCATCCTCACTATTTCCAAAGTGCGGGGATGGTAAGGAAACTCAGACTTGGCTTGCTCCCAATATTTGGCATTATACTTCCCCAACATAGCCAGTGCATCAACTACTACAGGAGAATCGCTATAAGTTTCCATGAGCTTTTTCCAGGTTGCTTGCGCTTTAGCGCTCTCATTAGTCAACTCATATCCTCTTCCCCGTTTCAGCAAAATATAGGGAGCCAGCACAGGATAATATTTTTCTAACCCTTCCAAATAGCGTAATGCCTGGCCACCTTCATATTGATCTATTAAATCTGAAGCGAGAAGATAGCGAGCGCGACTACGTGCTAAAATGTTTTCTTCGGCCGCCAGTTGTTGTAACTGAGCTGCTCTTTTTTCAGGTTTGAGGGAAGCTAAAGCTAGTACAGAGGATGATTGTTTTAACTCTTCTATAGTAATTGGTTTTGCCAAAGGTGGCCATCCAGTTAATTCTTCATATAACCCACTCACTCTGGGGGTTAACCACATACCTCCTCCTACCAAACCCCCCAATATTATTCCTATCCCCAGGAATTTTACCAAAGGAGAAGTTCTTGTTTTCCGTCTTTTTTTTGTTTTTCCCATTGCCATAATCACTTATCAGTTAAAACTGCAGACTACCATCAACCATCAACCATCAACCATCAACCATCAACCATCAACCATTTTATCTTTTTAATCAGCAAAGACGAAAAAAGTAGTTATATCATTCCAGATACCTAACTCTGTTACCAACTCTTCTAGCTCGGTGAAAAACTCGCCTTGAAGTTGCTTTAATTCTGAAGCAGAAATTTGCTGCAAAGGGCGACATAAAGGATTAATTAAACTATTATCCCAGATTTTTTTTGCCTGAGCTAAACTGATATAACCCCCAAATTGTTCTGTAATTACTTTGACTTGCTGAAAACCAACATTGTTTAGCAATTGGTAGCATTTTTCCTCAGTCCCCGTCGTCTCATTCCAACTAAGAAGAAAAACCCCATATTTTTGGGCAACTTGGCGTAAAATAATCCCAGCAATAAAGGCAGTTTCTCCAAACACACATAACCCCATTCTTCCCCCAGGTTTAAGGAAAGTTTGCCAGTGTTGGAGTGCTTGGGGAATATTTTCTAAATAAGGAAGAGACGCACAACAAAAAACCCAGTCAAAAGTTTTTTCAGGTAACTCTATCTTCAGAGCATCTGCCTGTTGTAATTCTATGTTAGTTAAACCAGCATCAAGAATCTTTTTTTCTGCCAGAGAAAGCATCCCAGGGGAAATATCTACCCCCACTACCCAACCTTTTTCCCCTACTATTTTTGCTGCTTCTATAGCCACTAACCCTGTACCTGTTGCCATGTCTAATATTTTTTGCCCCTGACTTATTTGGGAATGTTGAATCAGACGCGCAGCCAGTTTGGGGTGAAAGTCTCCCTCCTGGTCATAATTATTTCTCTTATTAAAATAGGTGGCTACTTCCTGCTGAAATTGTTGGTTCATTTTTCTTGGCTTAATTCAATAATCTTGTTGTTAACCATCAACCATCAACCATCAACCATCAACCATCAACCATCAACCATCAACCGATTTAGCAAAATTAATGGGATCTTGGTCACGGCGATGGTTGAAAGGAAGGGGAATCCCCTGACCATCTCCTACTAAAGAGGCGGTTTTCTCCAGACTTTCCCTTAGTCTTTTGGCTGCATAAATAGACATATCACGGGGAACACTAATTCTGTCACGTAAATAGCGCAGAGCGGAATCTGAGCCTTTAGGTGGCAAACAAACTTCCCCCGTCATCATATTTGTCAAGGCACAGCGTAACGCTGCATCAAACAGTTTATTTTCCCCAGGATTTACCCGAATAATATTGTTGCGGTGTTTAATAACTCGGTGGAGAGCTTCAGCGCGGGAGGTTTCTGGTTCCAGATAAGTTACATCTGGTAGTCCTTCCCAGGGGCCATTGTCCACTCGTGCCTTGTTCAGTAACATCTGAGGTGTACCGTTTTCATAACAACCCCCCATCTGGGGCGGTAAATCATGTACATGGGTATGAAAATCGCTTTGTGTTCCCCTATACGTTGGTCGCCTTTCCATCCCGTCAAACCAAGCTCCCAGGCGGGGGTTTTCTTCCCGTAGAGAATACCCTTTATAGTAATAAAGACTGGCATTCATTCTTTCAACATAGGGAGTAAAAATGACATCAACAGTGCCAAACTCCTCCAAAAAATAAGAGCCAGGAGTGCGACTGAGAGCAGCTTCCACCATTTCCACCACTTTGATAAATTGATTGCGATTATACTGCTCTTCCTGAGATGAACGAGTAGGATAGCATAGCCAAGTACACCAAGCTCTAAATAAAAGTCGCTCCAATTGCCGTAGTGGTAACACGGCAGCATCTTTCATGCTTTGCTGTAAAGGGCCAAAAACTCCTTCTAAGGCGATTAAAATATCATCACTTTCCGTAATGACGCGACCATCTAATTCTAGAGCTGGGAGCATACCCGATCGCACTTTTTGTGTGTACCAGCTCTCTTTTTTCCCGTAACAAAACATTGTCACTTTTTCGATACGGTAAGGAATTTGTTTTTCCTCCAACCAGAGCCAAACTTTCTGGCAGTAGGGACACCAAGCATGGTGGTCGCGGTATAATGTAACCCGCACATCAGTTTCAGCCAAACCAAATAAGCGTAAACGAGCTTGAGAGTTAGTCGGCCCATTAACAGTATCTACTTGAAAATCCGTCAGGGTTTCTAATTCTACCCAGCTTAGAGGAGCGATAGTCATGGGGGTGGTTGTCTTGATTGCTTTACATAAAATATTTTATCCCATATTTGCCAAATTATCAAACATTAAAGCGGTAGAATAAGGAAAGAATTAAACGGGGCAAACAGATGAAGTATAAAAAACTGGGCGATAGCGACTTATTAGTCTCAGAAATTTGTCTGGGGACAATGACTTATGGGCAACAAAATACTCTCGAAGATGCAAAACAACAGTTAGATTATGCTGTTGCCCAAGGAGTTAATTTTATTGATACAGCAGAAATGTATCCAGTACCAGGGAAGGCAGAAACTCAAGGAAAAACTGAGGAATATATTGGCGAGTGGTTGGTAAAGCAGCAACGGGATAAAATAATAGTTGCTACGAAAATAGCAGGGCCGAGCGATCGCTTTTCTTGGATTAGGGGAAAAAACAACCGCATTGATAGAAAAAATATCACTGAAGCAGTAGAAACCAGTTTAAAACGTTTGCAAACTGAATATATTGACCTCTACCAAATTCACTGGCCAGACCGTTATGTTCCCCTATTTGGAGCCCCTGACTATGACCCTTCCCAGAGGCGGGAAACAGTACCAATTGCTGAACAATTAGAGGTGTTTGCTGATTTAATTCAAGCAGGAAAAATTAGATATTTGGGGTTAAGTAATGAGACGGCTTGGGGAGTATGTGAATTCTGTCATCTAGCGGAAAAGTTGGGTTTACCCAAAATAGTCTCAATTCAAAATGCTTTTAATCTAACTAACCGCATTTTTCACATTAATTTAGCCGAAGCTTGTCACTTTCATAATGTGGGTTTATTACCCTATAGTCCCTTGGCATTTGGGTTACTTACTGGGAAATATCTGAACGGCATTCCTGAAAATTCTCGCTTAGGTTTATTTCAAGGTTTTGGCATGCGCTATGAGAAAACTAACCTGGGGAAAGCAGTGGAAAGTTATGTAGCAATTGCTCAGAAATATAACTTGAGTCCAGCGCAAATGGCATTAGCTTTTGTGCGATCGCGTTGGTTTGTTACTAGCACTATTATTGGCGCAACTACCCTGGAACAATTACAAGAAAACCTTGCTAGTATCGAGATAGAATTGACTCAAGAAATATTAACAGAAATAGACAAAGTTCACGCTCTTTATCCCAATCCTACTCCTTAATTGTTATGTAGTAATCGCGCTTGGCGATTACTACGATATACCTTAAGCAGCGGAACAAACTTGTGGAAGTGGTTCACCTGTAGCTTCATAAGCAATAATCAAGGATTCTAGGGCTTCAATGCCATTATTTACTGCTTCAGTATAACTATCTCCATGAGTGCGCCAGCGTTGTCCTGGAAAATCAGGAAATCCTACTAAAAAACAGTTGTCTTCCTCAGACCACTGAATCACCATTTGATACTTTATTTTATCCATCTTTTTGGTTCCTTTCCACTTCTTCTATTGCTTGTTGAACTTCTTTTTCTTGGTAACGTCTAGCGTCTGCTCCATCTTTCCCAGCAAGGGTGATTTTCCCAGCATATAAGGAGTGTATCCAGTTGGTGTGACTACCTTTCCCTGGAACTTCTCTAAAACCACTCTTGAGTAGCATTTTCTTGAGTTCTCGGATTTTCTTGGGCATTGAGTATTTAAAATAGATTAATATTAGTTATGTAGTAATCCCTAAAGCGATTAGACTAATGAGCGAAACCCTGATAAACCCTGCTCTGAACACAGGGCTGTTTCTTTTTTGCTAGAACTAAACTACGTTCAAAGACCGCCTGGGATTTTAATCCCAGGCGGTCTTTGGGAGAATGAAACGGCCGTGGAAACCTGCGAGGAGGGGTTGGGGTGGTTTTTTTTAACGTTTCGCAAGAGGTATATTTGTCTAATTTAATCGTAATTTTAAAGCTGCTACTGCTTCTTCCCTGTCATCAAAAAGGATTTTTTCAGTTCCCAAGATTTGGTAATCTTCGTGACCTTTCCCCGCAATCAAAACCCCATCCCCTGGTTGCGCATTTTGTATAGCCCTATGAATAGCAGTAGAGCGATCGCTTTCTACTGTCACTGACTCTGGTATCCCTGCCAAAATATCCTGAATTATCTTTTCTGGGTCTTCTGTGCGGGGATTATCTGAAGTTACTACTACCACATCTGCCAATTCTGCGGCTATTTTTCCCATTTTCGGGCGCTTAGTGCGATCGCGATCGCCTCCACACCCAAATACACAAATTACTTTCCCCTGAATAAATGGCCGCGCTGCTTTTAATAGGTTTTCCAAACTATCAGGGGTATGAGCATAATCCACAATTACAGATATATCCTGCCCCTCACCTATCCACACCCTTTCCATTCTTCCTGGTACACCAGGAAAATGTGGCAACCGTTCCACAATAGTCCTTAAATCCACACCCAGGTGTAAAACTGCGCCTACGGCCGCCAGTAGGTTGGCAATATTATATTGACCTACCAAGGGAGAACTAAAACCTGCTTCACCTACTGGAGTCTGCAACACTCCTCTTACTCCATTACCTGTATAAACTAAATCCCTAGTAAATAAATCTGCGGTGGAGTCACTGACGCTATAACTCCAAGCTAAGGTAACAGTTTCTAGCAAACGTCTCCCATAGGGGTCATCTTTATTGATCACCCCCCTACCTTTTAAATAACTCGGAGTAAATAAAAGCGCTTTAGCATTAAAATAATCTTCCATATTTTGATGGAAGTCCAGGTGGTCTTGGGTGAGGTTAGTGAAGACTCCAACATCAAAACTACATCCCAGAACCCGCCCCTGGGCTAAAGCATGGGAACTCACTTCCATTACAGCCAACTCATTCCGAGCAGCCAAAGCAGCAGCCAGTTTTCCTTGCAATTCCACCGCCAATGGAGTAGTATGCACCGCTGTTTCTTGGAAGCCTGGCCAACGAGTATATAAAGTTCCCAAAAGTGCAGTAGGTAAGTGGGTACTTAAGAGAAATTCAATTAAATGGGTAGTAGTAGTTTTCCCATTAGTTCCCGTAACCCCCACCAATTTTAACTGCTGTGCTGGGTAATTATAGAAAGCTGCGGCTATTTCTGCACAAACCGCTGTCATGTCTGCTACTGGTATCACACAGACATCTGGGGTAGGCGGGTATTTTGCCAAAGCTGGAGGAGAAACCAAAGCAGCGATCGCCCCTTTGAGGCACGCACTTTGCCAAAACTCACCCCCATCCACCCTTGTCCCTGGCATTCCCAGAAACAGATTTCCTTCCTTACAAGCATGGGAATTAGTACAAAGTCCTGTTACTTCCATTTCCATTGCTCGATGGGAGGGAGTTGGCAATAGTATTTTTGCCAATAGCTCGCGCAGTTTCATTTTTGCTAATAATTAATGATTTTTTAACAATTCTGCCCTTAGGGTTTTTTTTAGTAACTTACCCAAAGCTTAAAAGTACCTGCTTGAAATTTATCGGTGAGAATTAAATAGCGTCTAGCTTCGGATAATTTCCATCCTGATGTTTTATATTCGACAGAAGCTCTAACTTGATGCTTTTTAAATTTAGTCAAACCTTTTTTCCCAGGCTTATTATCTCGGCAATTTTTATAAAACCTTTCAATTGATGCCCATGCCCGTTCTCCATGAAGAAGGTTTGCCCAGGGAAATTGAGAGTTATCTGAAAGTAGTTGACAATCAAGGTAGGCATCATTACGACTTTTAACTTCGCCGTCGGGCTATGCTCGTATTATTGAATTGCGGCTCAACTTTCCAGTACGGATAGCTTGGTCTAGCTTTTCGTACTGGGAGGTTGTTCCCTGCAATTTCATTTCATATATGAGCATAATTCTTATCGTTTTTGGCTTACGATAAATTATTTTAACAGAAAAACAACTGGGTGTCAATCCCCCCAGCCAAAAAAGCCGCCCTTCTGGGGCGGGGCTTTAAACCCATTTTTTGGGTCAAAAAAAAATTTCCCAATTTTTGGCAAAAGGGGTTGACATTCCCAAAAGTCTGAGTTATATTAAAAAGGGTAGGAAAAAAAACAAGCCCCCATCGTCTAGTGGCCTAGGACACATCCCTTTCACGGATGCGACGGGGATTCGACTTCCCCTGGGGGTACTAAAAAAAGCTGAAGGTGATGAACTTTCAGCTTTTTTGTTGATTTCAGCTTTTTGGGGTTGACATGGCAAACAATCTGATTTATACTAGGAAAAGTGGAAAAAAAACCCAGCCCCCATCGTCTAGAGGCCTAGGACACATCCCTTTCACGGATGCGACGGGGATTCGACTTCCCCTGGGGGTATTAAAAAAAAGGCGTTGCGTTTTTTTTAATATGAAACATTAAAGTAGGGAGTAGGGAGTGGGGAGAGGGTTTGAGTTGAGTTAGTAGTTTTTGTAAATATATAGTTCATTACTCAAAAAACGCAACGCCAAAAAAAATTAGAGCGATGGAAGGGGCGATCGCCCCTTGTCTATTTAAAAAATTGCTAAGTAGGGTGCGCGACGCGAAGTGTCACGCACCCTATAAATTATGAGAAATTACCAATTTGAGATGTAATCTCTGAACCAGCATTGATTGATTAGGGAAATAGGGGGAAGTAATAGTACTGTAGTTTTAAAAAGGTCTTGACGACTTTTTTATAGAAGGAAGTACTATGTTTAGCCCCTATGGAAACGAGTATAACAAAAAATTAATCCTTTGTCAAGCCCAGGGTAAAAATCCGCTCACCCACAAGCTGGGTAACATTAATTGTGCAATCATCATCCATACCGATAGTAATCTCAGCTTTCTCTCTCGGAGTGAGTTGAGCTTTATTTGCGCGTTTAAACCAATGAGCTAAAGCGCCAAAATTAGGGCGATATTGATTATATTTTACTAAAGCGGCAACTGTTGCGGGTAGATGTTTATTTCCTTCAATCACATTGGAACCTTTAGAGTATAAATCGACATAGATTAATTCTCCTTTGCGGGTATCAATAATAAAAGGCACCCAAAATCTTGCTTGACTGGTGGATTTTACAGTAACTTTATTAGCCACAGTTTTTGCATCAAAAGTAGCCACATCATTTTCTGGATTATCTCGCATCATCCAACCAGAATAACAAGCTGTTACCTGCTCAAAATTTTCCCCTGCAAAAACCAAAACAGAAACAACTAAATAAGGATTGGTTTGTTTAACTGCATCTAATTTGATATCCAAAAATTCACAAGCGCCTAATTCTGCACTTTGAATATCTCCAGAGAAAATAATATCTCCTTCACTAGAATAAGAAGACCAACTTACTCTTCCTGCGTAATTAAAATTATCATCTAACTTCATCAAAGCCAGGTCATAATCCGTTCTTTTTTCTTGTTGTTTCCAATAGACAAAACTTCTGAGAACTTTTTGATTTCCCAATTTAATCCGAGTACCTCTGGCTAAATTTAATAAACCTTCAGATTGTTTTCTCGCTTGTAAAGGTAAGATATAAGAAAACAGACGCAAGTCGATCCATACTTTAGTATTTAAATCCCAGAGATTAGCTAATTTTTGAATAATTAAATTATCCAATGCTTTATTAATCGGAAGTAGCGGAGGGGATTTGCTATTATCTAAAGCTTGTAAATATAAAGTAGTTTCTAGAACATTGTAAAACTTACCTTGTTTATTAATAATTAATCTTTTTCCTTTATAATTAAGGGCAAAAAATGCTTGCATTAATAATGGTAAAGGTAAATCTTCTGCATTTAATTCTTGTAAAGTACTAACCAAAGAATCAGTAGAAACCACACCAATGAGATTAGATAGTTTTCTAATTAACATTGAAGGACGTTGTTTGAGTAAAGCTAATTTTGCATTACCTTGAGCTTTTTCTAACTTACCTTCAAAGCTTAAAATTTCTCCATTAATAAGTCGATCGTAAGCTTTGACTACTTTGGGAAACTTATCTTTATAATCTCCTGGGTGGAGTCCTTTAAGGATTTTTTTCCATAATCCTTGATAACGGAGTAAATCTTCTTCTAAATTAGAACAATTTTCTAAAAATTGGATAATTTCTCTTCTTTGAGGTTTTGAATATTTTAACCCTTTTAAGAAGATATCTTCAGCTAGAGAAACATCTTGAGCTGTTAAATAAGCAAATAACCTGATTAAATCTGTTGGCGTTTTTATTCCTTGTAAACTATTTGCTTTTTTCCAGGATTTAGCTACTAATCTAACTAAGGTTTCTTTGATGGTTACTTTATTGCAATCAAAGGGTATAGAAAGCTCATTTAAGCAATATAAAATGTCATCCCAGAGGGTTTCTTGAATAGGAGTTTGACCATAGATTAATGCTAATACCCATTCAACTAATCGCAGTTTAACTAATTCTATGGGGAGGGCGGTTAATTCAATCCATTCTATGTGAGTATCGCCAATTTTTTCTTTTTGTTTGGCTAAAGCTTCTTCATAAAGTTCTAAAGATTGATATTGAGTGGTGGGATCTGCGCCAAATTTTTCTTTTTCTGCTTCGGAAAATTCATATAAATTGAAAAAGGAGAATAGGCGTTTAATTAAATAAAACCATTGGTTAGGAATCTCATCAGGAAACTTAGAAAATAAAGGCACATAATTTACATTTGCTCCTCTCATTTCCTTAAGAGTGTGCATAATTATATTTAAGGATTCTGAACTAATGTTGTCAATTTCTTGATAGTTTTTAATTCTAAATCCTAGTTGTCCTATTTCTGCGTTTATTGTTGCTCCTAAGAGGGATTTTTTATTAATTTTGCCATTGTAAGCGATAAGATTGAGTCTTTTTAAAGCGATTTGATTTAGCATTTTTCAACAGTGATGTAAATTGATTTTTTCCATATATTCAGGGAAAATGTTAACTGTGTTTCTCCAGTGACCATTTTCCCTGACTCATGAGTGGGTAGCTCTATTATAACATTTAAATTTTGAGCGAAGTTGATGAGAATGACCATCTCCAACTAAAGATGGGGTTTTGTCTGAAAATCTCATCAGGCGATGGCCGCTTTCCTAGGGTGGGAAACTGGTACTGTAACCTATTTGATGTTATTAATTAAGATGTTAAATTTCAAAATTCCTTAAAAATTAAATTAATACACTTGTTCGTTATTACCAATATCTACTAATACTGCTTTTCCGTCATCGGTAAAATACAATAACACTCTTTGAGCATATTCAAGGCTAAAACTCCATAAATCTTTAAGCTTGCCCGATAATTTATGAGTTTTTAAGCTTTGCTCAAATGGATTGTCCCTAAATTGTGCTAATTTTGCCCTAAATTTTCTCTGTTTAAAAGAATCACTAAAACTAATTTCCAGCATTAATCCTCCAAAAACTGAATTAATTCATCTATATCTGAGGTGAATTTTAATTTACCTGTAAATTTCTTCTCGTCTTTCTTCTCGCAAGTACTGAGCTAAAAGAGACATAATTCCTTCTTTTTCTTCTAAAGAAAGGGTTTTAATAGCTTCCACTACATCATTGAATACCATGACTATTACTTCTCTCAAGTTTCTTGTTTACTTCAAGCAAAAATTACTTAAATATTAATAATGAACTCAGTAAGTTATTTATTTTACCACTAACCAAGCGATCGGCTTTTTTGCTAGTCTAACTTTTCCTGGATGGATAGGGCGATTAAAGAGCGCAGCAAAATTAAAAACAAAAATCCTGAAAGGGAAAAAGCTCCAGCAGCTAAGGTACTATAAGCGGTTGATAATAAAATAGTTGCTGCTAACAGGGTAAACCCCGTTAGACAAGCATAAATCAGAGTTTTAATTCCTAAGTTGATGCGTTTGAGGAGGCGATCGCTTTCGAGGGAACGCACTCTTAACTGTAACTCTCCCTGAGCTAACTTGGTTTCTAAGCTTTTAATTAAAACTTCGGTTTTACTGGGTTGCTGTAATCTATATTTAATAAAATCTGTCGCCTGTTGAGCCAATACACTCACCAGATTGCCTTTCCTCGATGAGCGGGCGATATTGCGGACAAAAGGCTGACTGGCGGCTAATAAATTATATTGGGGATCGAGAGCGCGTGCAATACCATCGAGGGTGGTTAAGGATTTAATAATAAAAGTTAACTGGGGGGGTAAACGGAAAGGTTGCTGTTCAAACATGATATAAATTTCTGCGCTCAATTCCTGTAAAGCCTTTATATCAATGGGTTTATCGCGGAATTTTTCCAGCAGAAACCCAACTAAACGCTTCACTGGGGTCATGTCTGATACTGGTTGAATCAACCCCATGTACATCAAAGTATTCAATACCTCATCAGCGTCTTTTCTAAGAACAGCAAAAAAAGTTTTGACCATTTGGTCTTTTTCCATGGATTTTACTTCTGCCATTGTGCCAAAATCATAGAAAATTATTTTCCCTTCTGGATTGACAGCCATATTACCAGGATGGGGGTCAGATTGAAAAAAACCATCTTCTAATAATTGTTTTAAATAACAACAAATCCCCAGTTGAATTACCTTATCCGTGTTAATCCCACTAGCTTCTAATGCTTGGCGATCATTGATTTTAATTCCAGGAAGATATTCCAAAGTCAGTACTTTTTTGCTTGTATATTGCCAATAAACTTGCGGGACTAATACCTGGGGATAGTTTTTAAAGTTTTCCCGAAAACGCTCTGCATTTTTACCTTCGTGGAGATAGTCTATTTCTAGGTAAAGCAGGTCAAAAAACTCCTGATAAATTGCTTTCAATTCATATTTTCTTAGTCCAGGTATAAATTTATTACATAAACTAATTCCACGATGAATCACCTTAAAATCCAAGTTAAATAGGGCTTCTAAACCTTGGCGTTGCACTTTGACTACTACTTCTTCACCTGTGAGAAGAAGAGCTTTGTGTACTTGTCCCAAACTAGCAGCAGCAAGGGGAATTGATTCAAAATCGAGGAATAAATTATGGATAGAGTTATCTAATTCAGCTTCAACGATGGCGATCGCCTCTTCCCCACTAAATTCTGGTACTCGGTCTTGCAATTTACTAAATTCTTCTACATATTCTAGAGGAATTAAATCAGGCCTAGTAGAGAGAGCTTGTCCAATTTTAATAAAAGTTGGGCCTAAATCTAACATTCTCCTCACTAACCATCTTGCCCTGCGATGTCGTTGATGAGAAGAATTATTTCCCAGTAGCTTATCTAATAACAAATAAAAAAGCAATTTGAATGCCACCCCAAAAATTTCGAGCTGGCGTAATATTGGTGATTGATATTTGCGTTGCCAAGGAAAATATTTAGTCATTAGTCATAGTTGATGGTTGATGGTTGATAGTTGATGGTTGATAGTTATTTATTTATTAGTTTAAACCAATGACTAATCAGCTTAGACCAATGACTAATGGGCGTTGATGAATGGGTTTGGGCTCTGTGATTTAAATAAATTAGTGCATCTCGACTACCCTCGATAATCGGGAGACGCTCACAGTCCATCATCATACCATCATCTCCTTTTCTCATTAAGCAATGCCGACTAAGGAAGAATAACATTCTGTAATTGGGGCAGGGTAAGGGTAAAACAGGTGATAGCGTTGGCAGAGCTATCTTTTGCCTCGCTTGATACATCAATTGTACCATTAATATGCTCTACTAAGGATTTAACTAGAGCTAAACCCAAACCAGTTCCTTGATTACTACCGTTGTTTGCATCTTGTCCGCGACGGAAAGGCTCAAAGATATATGCTTGCTCTTCTGGAGAGATTTTTCTGCCAGTATTAGTTAAGGAAATCACCATTGCTTCATTTGCTTGAGGAGTAACTTCAAGGAAAATGGTGGTATTCTCATCAGAAAATTTACCTGCATTTTTCAGCAGTTCTTTAAAAATGCGGTTAATACTCTCAGCATCAGTGTAAATAATCAGGGGTAATTTGGTTGATTCTCCCGCCAAGTTGTGATATTTGATGGTAAGTTTTAAACCTTTATCTGCCCATTCTTTTTCAAATGATTGGGACAATTCGGTAATGATGTAAATGAGGTCAAGTTTTTGGGGCTGAATATTAAATTGTTCTGATTCTAATTTTTGGAGAGTGAGTAAATCATTGACTAACTCTATTTCCCTGGCACATTCTGATTCTAATATTCCTAAATAACGCTGACGTTGTTTAGCATTGGGGGCAATTTTTAACATTTCAATGCCCATTTTTATTTTGGCTAGGGGATGTTTTAATTCATCGCTTAAGGTAGAAATAAATTCATCTTTTACTTGATTTAAGCGTTCGAGTTCTTCAATATGCTGACGCATTTTTTCTGATAATTTTGCTTGCACTTGTAAACTCCACTCAAGTTGTTCGGTGCGTCTTTTTACTAATGATTGTACTTGATGCAAAGCTTGATTGTGGAGAATGGATGTACTTGCTTGAATGGCTACCCATTTCGCTAAATCTATTTCTGATGTCTCCCAAATGCGGGGTTGAAATTGCTGTAAGATTAAAAAGCCTAAAACTACTGGGGGTTCTGTTTCTCCACTATAGCTACCGATGAGGGGAACTATGAGTAAAGCATTCAGCGAAGATGGGAAAATAGAAGTAACATCTGCGTCTTTTTTAATGGCAAGTAGCTGTGCTTGATTACTTAGTGCTAAGGGTTGGGGGGCTTTTTTCCATGCTTGCTGGCATAAGCTAGATTCTGATAGGGCATAAGATGGTATTTTGAGGTCATGCTCTGGCCAATTACACACCACTTCTCCATTGCTTTCGGGAATATCTTCTCCCAGACGGCTTTTAAAGAGGGGGTCTTTATATTTCAACATTACAATGAGACCGCGATCAACCTTGAGGGCCTTCCCTGTCTCAACTAGGGTAAGATTAAGTATGGAATCCATATCTGAACTTTGGCGAATTTTTCTCGTAATATCTTGGAGTAGCCCTTGATAGCTGGTTACTCCTTCTACTTGCTGTTGGAGTTGCACTAGGGCAATGGCGATCGCTACATAATTACTTACATTTAATAGTAATTGTTTTTGCTCTAATTTTCCTTCGCGCACTACAATCATGCCATTGACTTGACCTTGAAATTGGGTAGTTAGTCTGAGAATGTTACTTTTTTTTTCTGCTTCAGAAATTGGCATTGACTCTATTGCGGAAAGGTTCATTGAGTATAGTTCTTCAAGCATTTTTGCTGTTACTAACTCTTCTTTACCCACACACCAAGTCTGGGTTGTATCAGCCACTGTAACTCCAGCAACTATTAAACAGGTATCAGCGCCCAAATATGACTCCAATTTCTGGTTTAGCTGGGATAACATGGAGTTTCGTTCTGGGTTTTCTTGGATAATCTGAATAATTTCAGCTCTAATCTGCTCGTTTAGATTATGTTCCATGCTTTTTGCATATTCTTTCACCATTAATGTTTTTGTCATAAATTTGTTGATTATCGGTTATTAAACTAAGCCAGAGAGTCACCTCTCTGACTCGTCTTCAGAACGGTGCGTGATACTTTCGCATCACACCGCTCCTCTGGGATATGTCCCTTTACACGGGTACAATTCAAACTACCATCTCTGGCTGTCTTATCATCAT
>JADQBC010000126.1 GCA_016903655.1 Gomphosphaeria aponina SAG 52.96 = DSM 107014 | reverse complement strand
ATGTTACTAGATAACACGGAACATTTTCCTTCTTTGCAAGTAAACATTGGAACGGGTGAGCAGAAAAATCCTATTTATTCACCGAGGAAGTAGGTTTCTGGAGATATGTCCACATATGTCTAGGAAAATAGTAGGTGCTATAAGTGTTAACTGTTAAAACTCTGAGACCAAATTTCAAATAATTCAAACAACTCAAATCTTAACCTGATCAAGTATTGATTAAAACTTAGAGTTGATGGACTTTTATTGACTTTAATGGGGTAGTGCTGTAAAAGTAGTGCTCCAAGTCTGTATAACGCTCCATAAGAAGCAAAAAGGCAAAAACCACTATTTCTACAGGACTACCCTATTCACTTACCTCACTACTGGAATTGCTGCTATTTTGAGCTTTACTTGTTGTTGCGGATAATCTGGGAGAGTTAATGATATCTGTTTTGCATCATTTAACAATGCCAGGGGAATGCGAATTGTCCCTGAAAAACTTTCTCCATTGGCTGGCAACTCTGGAGGCAATCCATCCGTAATCCCACTCAATGTGCGCGAGTTTTCATCTTTAATTTCCAGAAGGCTGTACAAAAACTCCACTGGTTCTTCTCCTTCATTTTTCAAGCTCACATTGAGCAACAAAGATTCTCCATCATTACTGGTTTTCACCACTTGTAGTGTTACTCCATTATCCTGAATAGCGAGGGGGAAAATATCCTTTCTTGCTTGATTTTCGTTTTCTTCAGTGGCACTTTTGTCAGAGCTGGCTCCTTGAATGTAGCCTTTTACTTTTACCAATATTTCTTGTTCATCAACAATGGTGAAACCCTCTTGTTGATCGTCATTTTCCTCATCCTCGGCTAATTGTTGAGCTGGGTTCACATCTGGCTGCGTAACACTTTTGAGTGCTTCATACCCCAACATATATCCCCACCAGGTACTGACAGCCCCAGCAACTAACATCAGTATGAGCAACAGAAAGGTCAACCCCAAAGTTGGATTAAGTTTCATCATTTGGTTGGCAATTAATAAATTATTCTCTCATTGGACTTGACATTTAGCGGTCAAAGCAATTATTATGTGTTTACAATAGAAAATTTCCCCAGGGTTGGCCGAGCGGTTGAGGCAGCAAACTCATAATTTGCGCGAGGCAGGTTCAACTCCTGCACCCTGGATTTGTTTTCCTGGCCTATTTTTAAGGCAGATATTCCCCAGGATTTAACCGAATTGAACTGTCAAAAGGATTTTCCAGGTCACGGGTGCGCAGATTGGGACTATTGCCAGTCTGCTTGAACAATTGCTCTAGGTAAAGCTGATGCACTCTTTCCCCATCGCGAGTTATGGTATTTTCGGGAAAAGAACCTTCGGGAAAAGAACCCCAGCCAAAAAGAAAATTCAGTTGACTACCAATTGTGATAGCATCGAAGCCAGTACCCGACTCGTAAAAAAAAGCTCGATCAAATACTTCGGGAATGGATTCTCTTCGAGTTGGGGAGTTTATGGGTTCAGGGGCTGCTTGAGCTTCGGCGCTCAAAACTGCACTGACTACTAAAACTACAATTAACTTAGTAAATCTAATAGACATTTCGTTAATAATTAATTTTGTTTTGCCTTAATTTTAACTGATTTTCCTGTTATGCCTAAATATACCACTACCAGCATCAATGCAGCCACAGCGGATTTAAACTCTCTGCGTCAGCTACTTTTGGATTTGTTTGCTCGTCTGGGTTACTTTGAGGGGGATTTTGTTCTCTCTTCAGGGCTGCCAAGTTCTTATTATCTGAATGGTAAGTTGGTGACTTTGACTGCTGATGGGGCTTTGGCTGTGGGTCGCTTGCTTTTAAATATGTTGCCAGAAGGGACTGAGGCTGTTGCAGGTTTAACTTTGGGCGCAGATCCGATTGTTACTGCGGTGAGTGTGGTTTCAGCTTATGAAAATCAACCTGTTAGTGCTTTAATTGTGCGCAAGGAAGCTAAGGGACATGGTACACAAGCTTATATTGAAGGGCCGAGTTTGTCTGGCGGGGCAAAAGTGGTAGTGTTGGAAGATGTTGTCACCACAGGGCGATCGGCGATGTTGGCGGTGGAACGTTTACGAGCTGTAGGTTATACTGTTGAGGAAGTGATTGCTTTGGTAGATCGGGAGCAGGGTGGGGCTGAGTTTTATCAGTCTCAGGGGCTGAAGTTTAAACCTTTATTTAAGATTACGGAAATTAAGGAATACAAAAGCTCTGCCAGCTAATTTGTAAAAATACTTCACATTTTTGGCTCGTTTTTCCCGTTAAGCTAAAGGTATGAGTATGGGAGGGAAAATTGATTATGAACGTTATTTCTAATAGTGCGGAAAAACAAATTAGCTGGTCAACTGTCGTCATGTTGACTTTGGGTTTTTGGCTCAGTGGCAGTTTACTGCTAGATTCTGTGATTATTCCTGGTCTGTCAGCTTCTGGGATGATGAGTTTGGGTGGGGTTGCTAGTGCTGGATATTTGATTTTTGGGATTTTTAATCACATTGAGTTGTTGTGTGCGGCATTGGTGTTAACTGGCTTTTTGGTTTTTTACCGCCATCATAATTTTACTCATCAAAAGGAGGTCTGGTCAGTTATTTTATCAGGGTTGATGCTAGTTATTGCTCTGGTTTATACCTATATTTTGACTCCTCAGATGGGTGGTTTGGGATTAGAGCTGAATTTGTTTGAACCTACTACTACTATGCCAGCGGCAATGGTTTCTCTGCATCAGGTTTACTGGGTTTTAGAAGCTATTAAGTTATTGGCAGGGGTGACTCTACTGAGCTGGTGTTATCGCAATGCTTGCAGGTTAGTTTAAGATGATTAGGCATATTTTCCCCTCTAATAAGGAGGGGATTTTTTATGTACTTAGTTAGACTACTCGGCGAATTTCTGAATAAAAGGCTGTCATGGTGAAACTGTGATTGTTTTTGACTAAAGTGGTGCGTAGTCGTAAATTTTCACTGGCAAACCAGATTCTTTCAGTGAAATAATTGTCTCCTTCTTCTACAATTAAGGTTAATGCTTCATCTTCTCCGAGGTGATATTGTCCACTTTTTTGTTCTCCTGTGATGAGCTTACCTATTTGTTGGTTTTCTGCATCGGGAAGTAAAATTATTGTAGTAGCTCCAGTTTGTTTTGTTTTTCCCCAATCTACTGAGTTATCCCAACTGGTTTTGGTTGCTAATGTAAATTTTGGGTCGCTCTGATTTTGTTGGCACAATTGAATTAATTCAGGAGCGTCTGGGGCTAATAATTCAATGGTCATTTCCGATTTGCTGTTGTCGGCTTTTTCTTCTTGGAGATGGTAACTGGTGCGTTGGGCAAACCATTTACCTACACTAAGTTTAAGAAATTCTTTGATTTGCATTTTTGATTTCAATGTCTAAGAGGAAAGTTAAATAAGATGGGCAATAATTTATTAAAAGTTTGGTTGAAAATTAAACTAAACCTCTACGGGCTGGACTTTTCTAAGTTGTGAGTTTTGCACAGTGGAAAAGGTAGAACCAAAAGGTGCATAATTAATTAATTCGTTGTGACTAAAGTAAGGTTTACCATAGCTGGTGAGCTGGAGCAAGTAAAGGTTTGACTAAGATTGTTGATCTTTGATCAAGTTTCTTTGGCTCGGGTAAATTAATTAATGGAATTATAATAACATTTGGTGGCTAAAAAAGAGAAGGCAGTGAAAGTTTTAGTAGTTGGTAATGGTGGGCGGGAACACGCTCTGGCTTGGAAGTTGCTCCAATCTCCTTATGTTGAGCAGGTGATTTGTACTCCTGGAAATGGTGGCACGGCAATGTTGGCTAATTGTTACAATCTGCCTTTGGCGGTGGATGATTTTGCAGGTATAGCTCAGGCTGCTCTCTCTCAAGGGGTTTCTTTGGTGGTGGTAGGCCCTGAAGTACCTCTGTCTCTGGGAATTGCTGACTATCTTCAACAATATAATATTAAGGTTTTTGGGCCGACCAGGGCAGGGGCGCAAATAGAAGCTAGTAAGTCTTGGGCTAAGGCTTTGATGGCAGAAGCTCGAGTGCCTACGGCAAAGTATCAAACTTTTACGGATGTGGCGGCGGCAAAGAGTTATATTGCCGCCGAAGGTGCGCCGATAGTAATTAAGGCTGATGCTTTGGCCGCTGGTAAAGGGGTGATTGTGGCGAGTACTTTGGAAGAGGCTTATGCTGCGGTGGAGTCTCTCTGGCAACAAGGTTTGACAACGGTAGTCTTGGAGGAGTTTTTGGAGGGAGAGGAGGTTTCTTTACTGGCATTGACTGATGGTATGAATTTTTGCTCTCTTTTACCTGCTGTTGATCATAAACGGATTGGGGAAGGGGATAGGGGGTTGAATACTGGGGGAATGGGTGCTTATGCCCCTGCTCCTTTAGTAACTCCTGAGTTGTTGACACGTATTAATAAGGAAATTATTGAACCAACAGTGGCGACTTTAAGGAGGCGGGGAATTGATTATCGTGGGGTTTTATATGCTGGTTTGATGATTTCTCGGGAGGGCAATCTGCAGGTATTGGAATATAACTGTAGGTTTGGAGATCCAGAAATTCAGGCGATTTTACCTTTACTGAAAACACCTTTGGATGAGTTGTTGCTCGCTTGTGTGGAGCAGAAATTGGGGGATTTACTGCCGATTCAATGGCATAGGGGCAGTTGTGTTTGTGTGGTAATGGCGGCGGGAGGCTATCCAGGAGCTTATGTGAAAGGGAAAGAGATTAAATATTTGGAGAAGGCTGAGAAATTGGGATCGGTGGTATTTCAAGGAGGTACAAAAATAGAGGGAGAAGAGTTGGTGACGGATGGGGGGAGAGTTTTGGGTGTTACGGCAGTGGGAGAAGAGATGAAAGAGGCGATCGCTGCTGTTTATCGGGGAGTTGAGTGCATTGAGTTTGAGGGGATGTACTATCGTCGAGATATTGGTTATCGAGGGCTGAATCGCACTTCTACATTACACCAAAGCAGTTACAAAGAAACTAGCCTATAATGATGGCGGAAACAGTTAATTAGTTTGGCGAAGTTACCTTGCTGGTTTTATTGCGCACCCTCCGAGAAATATTCACCCGCTGGTGGTCTGAGTTTACCCTGCAAACAAAGTTAATGGCAGTGGGAACTCTTGTGGTGTCTTTAGTAATGAGCGGTTTAACCTTCTGGGCGGTGAATACAATCGGGCAGGATGCTCGTACCAATGATACTCGCTTTGGTCGGGATTTGGGACTCCTGCTGGCTGCTAATGCTGCGCCGATGATTGCAGAAGAAAATTTAACGGAATTAGCTCGATTTTCTAGTAGGTTTTACAATAGTACTTCTAGTGTGCGCTATATACTCTACGCTGATGCTGAGGGAAGTATCTTTTTTGGTATTCCTTATGCTGAAGCTGCGGTAAAAAATTCACTCACTATTCAGCGACGCATTGAATTACCAGAAGATTATGCAAAAAATGCTGATTTGCCGATGGTGCGACAACATTTGACTCCGAATGGAGAGGTAACTGATGTATTTGTGCCTCTGAAACATGAGGGTAAGTATCTGGGAGTTTTGGCGGTGGGAATTAATCCCAATCCGAAGGTGGTTCTGTATTCTAACCTAACTAGAGATGTTACGATTGCGGTGTTTGTGGCAATTTGGGCGATGGTAATTTTGGGGGCAGTTTTTAATGCTTTAACTATTACTCAACCGATTAAAGAGTTGTTGCTCGGAGTTAAAAATATTGCGGCTGGGAATTTTAAACAAAGGATTAATTTACCTTTAGGGGGAGAATTGGGTGAGTTAATTTTAAGTTTTAATGAGATGGCGGAGCGGCTCGAAAAGTATGAAGAACAAAATATTGAAGAGCTGACGGCTGAAAAGGCAAAGTTAGAAACTTTGGTTTCTACTATTGCTGATGGGGCGATTTTATTGGATGTAAATTTACATTTGTTGTTAGTAAATCCTGCTGCGAAACGGCTGTTTGGTTGGGAAGGGAGTGATTTTGTGGGGGAAAGTGTTTTGGAACATTTACCCCATGAGTTAAGTGTGAAATTAACTAAGCCATTATCTCAATTTGCTACTTGTGATTCTGCTAAAGGTTGTGCTCCTAATTCTCAGAATAATTTACCAACGGATGTGCAGCCTGGGCGGGGGGAGTTTCGGATTAGTTTAACTAATCCTACTTCCCGCACTGTGCGCATTCTTTTAACTCAAGTAATCGACCAGTATAAAGAGAGTATTAAAGGGATTGCCATGACGGTGCAGGATATAACTCGCGAGGTGGAATTAAATGAGGCAAAAAGTCAGTTTATTAGTAATGTTTCTCATGAATTAAGAACACCTTTGTTTAATATCAAGTCTTTTATTGAAACTCTGGCAGAATATGGTGATGACCTTACGGAAACGGAGCGGCGAGAGTTTCTAGAAACGGCAAATCACGAAACTGATCGCTTAAGTCGTTTAGTGAATGATGTGTTAGATTTATCGAAATTGGAATCATGTAGAATTTATCATTTGGAGTCGATTGAGTTGGGTCAATTGATTGAGCAAACTTTGCGCACTTATCAACTTAATGCTAAGGATAAAGGCATTGAATTGAGTCAGGAGGTTGAAGCGGGTTTGCCGCCAATTTTGGGTCACTATGATTTGCTGTTGCAAGTGTTTACTAATTTGGTGGGTAATTCCCTGAAATTTACGGAAACTGGGGGCAAGGTTATTATTCGCGCTTCTACTCTCAAGTTAGAACAGAATACTGGTGTTCCCCAAGTAAGGGTAGAAATATCTGATACTGGGATAGGTATTGATCCAGAAGATCAAGAGGCGATTTTTGAGCGTTTCTTTCGGGTAGAAAATCGGGTTCATACTTTGGAAGGTACGGGACTGGGACTTTCCATTGTGAAAAATATTATTGATAAACACCATACCACGATTCACTTAGTTAGTGAGGTGGGGGTGGGGACAACTTTCTGGTTTGATTTGGAAGTGTATCAACAGCACTCTCAAGTTGAGGAAACTGTTGTTATTGAGTCAGCTCAAACATCTTTCTAACTGATTTTAAAAGGCTAGCAGTAAACTAATGAGAATTAAACCGAGAAGGAAGAGTAAACTTTGATAGCGAAGACACCAAGCTTTAAATGCGGTTACAGGACTTAGTTTATAGGTAAATTTAGTTTTTGTTGGTTGATTTTGATCCTGATAAAGGATACAGGTTGTTGCATAAGGACGTTGGGGAAAGTTGCAGGTGTCATCTGCATGGTAAGTGCAAGTATTGCATAAAGAGGTATCTTCTGTTACTCGATGGAGAGGAATACCTGGATGACCAAAAGCTTTTTTCTCAAGATGACAATGGGGACAATTAATTGCTTGTGCATCTATTGGTTGATGACAACGGGGACAAGTAGCCATTTTTCAGACTGTGACAGGTTTGATTAATGTTAAGCTGCTCAAGTATAAGTAGGAAATTTTCTTACTTGATATTCTGAACCTTCTATGATGTTATATGCAGTTTCTCCCATAGCGGCGGCAAATTGCTGTTCTGTTGCTTCTAGGAGGTTTTGGGGAATAGCATTCCAGCTTTCTTTGTTTTGCCAACGAATAACGCAAATAATCTCATCAGGTTGCTTAGGATTGATCCAGACTTCTTTCCCGAGAAAGGCTGGATATTTTTCGAGAAATGATGTCCAGATTTGAGCATCCTGTTGGATAAATTTTTCCCGTGAGTGGGATGTAACTCTAAATTTGAGCCATTCAATTACCATTTATGTTTTCTCCAGTGTCAATGGTTTTATTTTACCTTTCTTTAGTGGAAGAGATCATCGGCTATTGAAATTGATAAAGCTGCGAATGGTTACAGCAGGGGCTTTTTTACAATCAAGATAGAATACGGATGAAGAGAAATTATCAAAGGAGTCAAGTTGATGGATAGTAACGACTGGGTTAAACAGCTTTTGATGTTGGGGGTGGGGACAACATCTTTGGTGGCTGAGAAAATGAAAGAAGTGAGCGAACAATGGGTAAAGGATGGGAAAATAAACTCAGACCAAGCTCAGGATTTTATGGATGACTTAATGGATAAGATTAAGTCGGAACAAGGAAATTTTGAAACTCAAATGCAACGCCAAATGCGCAATATGTTACAGGATTTGGGGGTTCCCCGTCAAGGGGAAGTGGATGAGTTGCGGGGACGAATAGATAGGTTAGAACGTCAACTGCGGGATTTGGAAAATAAGCTTTGGCGTTGAATTGTAGCAAATAAGGGGATTTTGGTATGCGAGAAATTTTAATTAGTTTTGGGGTTATTGCTGCTTGTGGTGTGTTGTTGGTGATATCTTTACTGTTTAATAGCGGTGAAGAAGGACAAACGGCGATCGCTTCTGCAATGAACCCACAAGTTACAGTAGCTACTCCTGAACTTTCACAGTCTATTTCACAACAAGAAAATACTAACATGGAACAAGAAAATAAGGTTACTACAGCCTCGGGACTTCAATATCTTGATTTGACAGAAGGGGATGGAGCAAGTCCGAGTAAAGGTCAAACGGTAACAGTACATTATACGGGGACTCTCGAAGATGGGACAAAATTTGATAGTTCCCGCGATCGCCAAAGTCCTTTCTCTTTTAAAATTGGTGTGGGACAGGTGATTAAAGGCTGGGATGAAGGGGTTGGGACGATGAAAGTAGGTGGCCGTCGTCAGCTAATTATTCCCCCAGAATTGGGTTATGGGACTCGTGGTGCTGGTGGCGTAATTCCGCCTAATGCTACTCTCATTTTTGATGTGGAATTGTTGAAAATTAGTTAAGACTGCATTTAAGTAGGGGTTTGGTTAATAAGCAGGGTGGGGAAACCCAACCCCTAGGGGATTAAGGGATGACAAGTAAGCCAAAAAGAGTATTGGCGTTGCGACCTTTGAGTTATACAAAAACTACTAACCAAACTAAAACCCCCTAGTACGGGCACGACATATCGTGCCCCTTCTTTGATTTAGTAAGTTATTCACGATTAAAAAAAGATATAGGTAAAGCAAAAGAGGGATTTTTATGGACATCAACTAAGCAGTTATTCAAAGTTTTAAGAATCTCTTCTTTTTCTAAATTACGACCAATGAAAACCAATTGATTGCTAGGGGGAGTATCCCATTCATCTGCTTGTAAATCATAGCGAGGGCCACTAAGTTGAAAAATATGTCTTAACTCGCTCTCACTAAACCAGAGTATTCCCTTAGCACGAAAAACTGATAAAGGCATTTCTTCCGTGAGAAAAATCTCAAATTTATCAACATCAAAAGGGCGATCGCTTTGAAAAGAAACATAATTAAATCCATCTAACTCTAAATGATTACTATTAACTTGATGATTGCGTTGAAAGTCTTTTACTTCTGCTTGATAAGCATCCGACTGAGTTAAATGCAAATCTAACAGTAAAGCTAGAGGAATTTTACCGTACTCACTTCTTAAAATTCTTGACCCCACTTTAATATCCTGAATAAAATTTTCTAACTCTCTGAGTTTTTGCTCATCAACCCGATCAATTTTATTGAGAATAATCAAATCTCCATAGAGAATTTGACTCAAAGCAGCATCACTATCAAAATGTTTCTCTGTAAAAGTTTCAGAATCAACAACCGTAATAATTGCATCAATGCGAGTTAAATATTTTAATTCTGTCCCTAAAAAGGTAAGAATAATCGGTACTGGATCTGCCAATCCTGTAGTTTCAATAATTAGATAATCAACCTGCTCTTCTCGCTCCAAAACCTGATAAACAGTCTCAACCAAATTATCATTAATGGTGCAGCAGATACAGCCATTGCCTAACTCAACCATATCTTCTTCAATAGAGACTAGCAATTGAGAATCAATATTAATATCCCCAAACTCATTGACTAAAACTGCCACTTTCAAACCTTCTTTATTTTCGAGAATTTGATTGAGTAAAGTTGTCTTTCCACTGCCTAAAAATCCAGTAATTATAGTAACAGGCATTCCATATTTAGGCATACCTGGGAGGGAATCTGATAAAGGAATTGTTAAAGGTTTCATAGTTGAGGTAAGGTATTATTAAGGAACCTTAGAAAATATCTGATGAAAAATTGAGTCATGGATAATTATCCTAAACATATCAATGGGAGTAATTTTCTCTTACCTGTAATTGATGGCAGGGAATTTTATTAATTTGCTCAAAATTAGCATAAATTTCTAACTCTCCTGCTTTTGGTGCATAAAACAACCAATATTCTTTGGGAAAAATTAAGTAGGTGGACAAAATTATTTACAGAATTTCTGTAGGGGCGGGTTTAGGGATCACCTATGTTGCACAACAAAAATTGATGGTTCAAAACCCGCCCTCACCCAGGTAATTAATTTTGTCTAATAGACATCTCCAATTATTAGGGTTGAGAAGGGCGCTTTGCCCTTACTACGATGGCCGCAGGCCTTGCCCCTTGGGCAAGCGAGTTTAATTTTATTTTCTGGATAATCATTCTCAAAGGGGCGCGAAGCCCCTTTTATTGCCTTCTTCTACTAAATTTCTTGGCTAAACCCAGGGCGAATACTGAAACAAATCCACCAAAACTTGTTATTTCTGGTTCGGGAATGGGTGTAGCTTTAAAACCATTAATATTTCCCTCACTATCCACATATTGACCAACAATTACTCCAGCATCATTAATATTATCTGCCAAAGTTTCCACAGCACCAGGAAAAGCAATTTCTACAAAATTATCATCTTCCCAAATAAAAGAACGCCAAGTATCTCCCGTTTCTGGTAGAGTAAATAGTCCCACTATTTCATCATTATTATTTAGCCCACGAGCTCTTGTTAAATCTGCCCCAGGAAAGTTGATTTTTTTGATTTCATCTTCTTCTAAGAAAAACCCCTGAGTCCCCTTTTCATCTCGAAATTGCCCTGCAATATCTCCTTGATCATTAATTCCCCAAGGAAAGATTTTATCAGCATTATTGATAATAATTGGCTCAACATCGGTAGCATCAATTTCATTAAAATTAGGCTCATTAATGAAAAATCCACTAGCATCAGTGAAATCTTCATTAAAGTAAAAACCCACAATTTGCCCATTATTATTAATTCCTGAAAATTCTATGTCAGGAATATCATCTCTGTCTGGGAATAAATCAGGAACAATAAAATTACTGTCATTCAAAATAAACGGTTTAACTTCAACAAACTCTGGAGTTGTAAAAAAATAGCCAACTATCTCCTCATTCTCGTTCATATCCCAAACCAAAGTAGCCGCAGCACCTGGAGCATCAAAAAAACTTTTTTCCCCATTTTGATTGATGAAAAAACTTGTAGCTGCTACTCCTCCTGCATTGGTATCTCCTATAATTTGCCCCTGGTTATTTATTGCTTTGATTGCAGTAAAGTCAGCATCATCTATAGTCAGACTTTCGTATTCATATAATGTAACAGCTTTTGCTACCGAGGGTACAGTGAAAAATACTGTAGTTATTGTTAATACAATTAAGCCTTTGCGGGTTTTACTTTTCATCCCAGTCCTTCCTTTTCAAAAAATGATAATCATTATCTTAAATTTACCCTAATTTGACCATTTTGAAAACCATCTCCAATAGTCCAAGGCACTATTTCTGTAGTGCAGTTTAACTCTTGCATTGCCTCCTGAAGTTGCAACAGTTCTAATTTTTCTGCTGCTGTTGTAGTACCCAATTCTGACCACCAATGAGCATAGGGCAAATAATAGCGGGCGTTGACTATCTGGGCAATTTCCGCCACTCCTTTTGCACCGAGAGTTAATTGATGATGCTGCATTTGGGGAAATTTTTTCATCTGCTGGGCAGATAGAGACAACCAGTAATGTCCCCCCGTAATGTAAAAAGGATCGTGGGCAGTAAAAATCCGTAAATTACTCAGTAAAAAATCAATTTTGCCAAACTTATCTTTAACGTAAGTCGCAACTTCTGCCATTTTTCCCTGTGCATCATTCCCAGAATCAATGAGAAACCATGAAGTATAATCCTCAGTTTTAATAACATAAGTATTGCCCCAGTTGCGCAGATGGGGATGGAATGGTTGCTCATAAACCAGGGGTTGCTCACCATAAAAAGGTAAAACAGAGATTTCTACATCTGCTATTACTATGGGTGAAGAATACCAATCAACAGCAATAACATTTTCAAAACCAACCCGCTGCAATGTCTGTTGGAGATTGTCACATAAGATTGATGCTTGAGGCACTTTTGGCACCACAATGGGAGTTGTTTTAGCGAACATCATCAAGGTGGATAAACTCCAGTGATCCAAATGGGAATGAGAAATCAAAATGCAATTTACTTTACCTTCCAAATCAAAACGCCAGATATTATCTTTCAATAATGGCTCATAAGCTGAATGGAGATGGGGATCTACTAAAATTCCTGTTGTTTGGCTCAAATATAACAGGGATGCGTGTTGCAGACGATATATAGAAGCATGGGGGAAATCTAGCTTGGCACGGGGTTGGTTTGCCACTATACCTCTTGCTAGGAGATTATTAAATAACTTGTCCCAGGGATCTTGGAGCTTGCTATGAATTTCCCTGGCACTGAATCTTCCAGAGCTAGACAAATACAATACATTCTGAATTTCTGGCAAAACCGCTTCATGGGCAATTTTCAAAGAAGTTTTCTTGTTTGTTTTGCGGTTAATAAATTCTAGGGTTTCTATGGTATGGCTTTCGGGGAAAAGATAGGGAGTTAAGAGCCGAAAACTAGACTCAATGGTATCTGGATCGATATGAAAATAAGCTGCAGCCTCTGGATGATTTTGGGCGGCGTAGGCATAGCCCGCCGCAGACATCGCCACTGTTTGCCTCAGCTCTCCTGTTTTTTCAATTCCTGCTGCCACTTCCCGAATAAAAGGCTCAAGACGCTTCACCAGCAAGTCTATCTTAGAGACTGTAATTAGCTGCGAGCCTTCTCCAATGGATATTTTAACACTCATTACTGCTGTTTTTTAAGAATAGATCTCTTGTGAAATTACGAAAAACTGTCATCCTGAGCGGTAGCGAAGACAGCTCATGCAGGGTGGGCATTGCCCAACCTACTATAACTCATGCGAGAAATATTGGGGATGAAGACTACCGCTCATAGCTATATATAAGTAATTAGACAAAATTAATTACATGGGTGAGGGCGGGTTTTGAACCATCAATTTTTGTTGTGCAACATAGGTGATCCCGCTGGCCCGCCCCGTAAGAAATTGGATAAATAATTTTGCCTACCTACTTACCAACTGCTAACAGAAAATGTATCATTAAATTAGCTCTCAATTAACCTAAATATTATGATTGAAACAATTAAACCAGTAACTTGGACAACTGAAGATTTAGAATTATTACCTGAAGGGACAAATTATGAAATTATTGAAGGAGATTTATTTATAACTAGAAGTCCTCATCGCAAACATCAACAAATATGTGGCTTGATTTTTACTCAACTTAATTTATGGTCAAAAGAAACTGGTTTAGGAGAAACAATTATTGCACCTGGGATTATTTTTTCAGATATAAATAATGTTATTCCAGATGTTGTTTGGTTGAGTAAAAATAGATTAGCTCAAATTGAGGATGAAGCGGGTCATCTTTTAGGGGCACCAGAATTAATAGTAGAAGTGATTTCTGCGGGTAGAGAAAATGAAAAACGAGACCGTGAAGTTAAAGTTAAACTATATTCTGTGCAAGGTGTTCAAGAATATTGGATTTGCGATCGCTTTCGCAAACAAGTAGAAGTTTATCGTCGGGAAAAAGCCCAATTAAAATTAGTGGCAACTCTCTTTGAAAATGATGAGTTAATTTCTCCATTACTCCCCAATTTTAGCGGTATTGTTCACCTTTTCTTTCCTGAATAAAAAACCCACCTCCTCTTTCTCATAAGCAAACCCTTCTTTTCCTTAATTTTGCATAAGTAGGGGTTGCTGAATAACCTTTAAACGTTTATTCCATCAAGGTTTGGCATGGTCAAATTAAACTGAAGGTGCAAGGTAAAAATAAGCTATAATGGCTCAAACCATGAAAAATCGTTGACCATAGCTTGCACCATTAT
>JADQBC010000099.1 GCA_016903655.1 Gomphosphaeria aponina SAG 52.96 = DSM 107014 | reverse complement strand
TTAGAGTCACGTTGTCAACGCTATGGTGTTGAATTAATCAAAATAAATCCCGCATTTACTTCTATCATTGGCATGATTAAATTCATGTCAAAATATGGATTGAATAGCGGTACAAGTGCAGGAATGGTGATAGCTAGGCGTGCATTAAAGTTAACAGAAAAAATCCCTCAATGCTTACTTAAACCAGAGGATTTAAGTAAGCATTCTTGGACTTCTTGGAATAAAGTTGCAAGATATATCAAGCAACATTATATCCGAAGAAGTCAACTTTTTCAATGGAAGAAAGCCCTAGAGGGTTCTATCAGGTTACCAGATAACACGGAACATTCCCCTTCTTTGCAAATAAACATCTGAAACGGGTGAGCGATAAAAATCCTACTTATTCACCGAGGAAGTAGGTTTCTAGAGATATGTCCACATATGTCTAAGAAAATAGTAGGTGCTTGATTTCTGCTATTAATTGGCTGGTTAAAACGGGTTGAATAGTTTGGTTTACCAGTAGAGGTTTCAAAGTAACTAATTGTTTTCCAATCAAAAAGCTAATGCAAATTGATAAATGCTTGTGCAACCTCAACCCGCTGTCTGTGTAACATTAAACAACACCACTATATTCAACTAGGACTTCAGGGTGAAATACATACCTCATGGCTCAATCAGCCGTCTAACTTGAGCCAAGGCTTGCTCTCCTGGAATTGGCTGCACAGAACCATCCCGAACCTCGTCTCTTCGTCTTTTAGCTTCAGTTACCCAAATTGACTGAATCGCCGAGTCGGTATCGAACTCTAAGCTCTCTACCAGTTTGTCCGCCAGGAGTGCCCTTGAAGCGCTAGGCAAGGATAATATTTCCTCTGTTAGTTGCTCAATTGACCGCATAGTTTCCTCCCATGACACTAAAAGTTGTTGACAGTTCGAGCGATCATAAAGTGTTCTTTATCCGTCCACCACATCGACGAACATGGCGTGAGCCAATGGGAACCATCCAAATTTGAGCATCAGGATGACGGGCTTCAAGGCTACGAGCGCGGCAATTTCGCTCTTGTCAACTTCAAAGTCCCCAGTTTCGAGAGCGATCGCTACAATTTTGCCATCATTTCCCAACTCAACTTGAGATTTTATCTGGGTTTTATAAAGATAATCACCTCGTTGAGCAAATTCCTCTTTCCTGTGGCAGAGTTGTAATACTCTCATTAGCTAAACTCTGTTTCAAGGTTTGTCCCTCTATTTTAACCTAGATCTTCGCCTTTGCTTTCTCGCGGGAAATGGCTGGTTTTGGGTTTGGCTATGCGCTTAACCCAATCTAGAGGCGAGCCAACTCCAACAGGTAATCTTCCAATTTTCCTAATCTAAAACAATAGTAGTTCCCTTTAGAAAGGCACGATAACGACCTCTGTTAGGAACTTCAATGATTTCACCGTAGCCTTCTCCTAGACAAAATTTGAAGGGATCATTTGGAGCTTTTTTACATTAGACCAATGAGCGAAACTAATAGAAGCAGTCAATTATGAAGAAGAGAAGGGCGTGGGAGAGGAGGAGAAAAAAGGGATTGAAAAGTAGATTTACGTTGCTCTGGGGTTTCTTCCCCTAAATGCCAGAGACTTTCATAGAAGAAGAAAGAAACCCCAGCCAAAGAGCGATCGCGGACTGCTTCTAGCTGATTTTTAATTCTATCTAAAGGTACAGGGCGGCCTTTTAACCCTGATAAAATCCCAATTCCCACAGGAATATGCTCTTTAGCTGCCATAACTTCAGGTTGCTCTAACTCACCGATAAAATCTGCCATTTCCGTACGATATACTTGAATAATCAGCTCCTCAATTAAGCCTTTTCTTTCCCATGTTTCCCAATCGAGGAGATAGGAATTGAAAGAAAAATCTTGAGGGTTGGGGGAAAGGGAAACTAAAACATTGGGGTTTGCCTTTTTAATTGCTTGGAATAAATCACTCATATATTCAGTAATTTTATCAGCCCGCCAACGAATCCATGCAGGATTTTGAAAGTCATCAGGAGGAAGTTTCCCATCATGTTCTGCTTGATAAAGTTGTAAAGTAAAATAATCATAACCAAAGTCAGTAGGATAACCAAAATGGTCATCAAATTGGATACCATCAATATGATAATTACTGACAATTTCCACAACTAAATCAGTAATAAACTGCTGCACTTCAGGATGGAGGGGATTAAGCCACACCCGTTGATGCACATTTCCCTCCAACCAAATGCGACTACTATCTTGGCGGTGAGTCAACCATTGAGGGTGAGAAATAGCCAACTCAGAGTCAGCAGGGGCCATAAAACCAAACTCAAACCAAGGAATAACCGCCAGACCATTTTCCTGAGTGTGGGAGATAATTTCTTGGAGAACATCTCGCCCTTGAAGAGCAGGAGCTGGATCTTGGGAAACACCAGTAACTGCTTCAGCAACCTGAGAAGGGTAAAGAGTATAACCCCAATTCCAAACAGTGGGATACACTGTGTTAAAGTGCAACTGAGCCAAAGTTTCTATAGCGTTAGTGGTGTTTTCCCAGGAAAATAAAACATCACTGTCTATATTAGTGAGCCAAACTCCTCTAATTTCAGTGGGAGACTCCTCCGAAGATATGATCACAGGAGTAAAAAAGGCTAAAGTAAGCAGAAACAATAACCAAACCTGTAGCCGAAACAGGGGCGGAAATGGAAAAAACCCTTTCATAAAAAGCAGTATTGGTGTGAGATGAAGATCCGTGATGCTATTGAAGCAGATTTATCAGCGATTGTCGAGATTTACAATGCAGCAGTTCCAAGTCGTATAGCCACAGGAGACACAAAACCCGTGACTGTGGAGAGTCGCCGAGCCTGGTTTTATGACCATTCACCCAGTATGCGTCCTCTGTGGGTAATGGAAGCAGAAGAAATAATTATTGCTTGGCTGAGTTTCAATTCTTTTTATGGTCGTCCCGCCTATGAGCAAACGGCAGAGTTAAGTATTTATATTTCTCCTCAATATCGTGGGCGAGGGATGGGGCAAAAATTACTGCAACAGGCTATTGAGCATAGTCCCCGCCTCGGACTAAAAAATCTGGTGGCTTTTATTTTTGCCCATAATGAAGCCAGTTTGAGACTTTTTGAGAAAAATCGGTTTCAACAGTGGGGTTATTTACCATTAGTGGCTGAGTTAGATGGTGTGGAGCGCGACTTGGTGATCCTTGGTCTTCGGGTTGGTTGATGGTTGATAGTGGGCTATGAACAATGAACCATGAAATCAACAATGAAACATTAACCATGAACCATCAACTATCAACTATCAACCATGAACTATCAACTATCAACCATCAACAATAATGAATTTAAAGGGAAGAGACAAACTTATGCAAGCGATCCATGCCTTTTTCGATGGAAGTCATGTCGGTAGCATAGGAAAGACGAACACATTGATCTGCACCGAAAGCAATACCTGGGATAGCGGCAACCTGGTGAGATGCGAGTAAAGCATTGCAGAAATCTATAGATTTCATGCCAGTGGAACTAATATCCACAAACAGGTAAAATGCGCCATAGGGTTTGGGGCAGATCAGACCAGGAATGGCACCCAGACGCTCAAACATGACTGTGCGCCTTTGAGCAAAAGCAGAGAGCATGGCGGCGACACAATCTTGAGAAGAGGCTAAAGCGGCGATCGCCCCATACTGAGCAAAGGTACAAACATTAGAGGTACTATGGCCTTGAATAATGCTCATGGCTTTAATCAATTCTACAGGGCCTGCAATATAGCCCACGCGCCAACCTGTCATAGAATAGCTTTTAGCGAAGCCACTACTAACGATAGTGCGGGAGAAAATTTCAGAACCTACTGCACCAATACTGAGATGTTCTACCCCATCATAGAGAATCTTGGCATAAATTTCATCTGATACCACTAACAAATCATGTTTAACCACCACTTCTGCTAAAGCGCGAATTTCTGCCCGGGTATAAACTGCCCCTGTGGGATTAGAAGGGGAGTTAAGGACAAATAACTTAGTATGGGGAGTAATTGCCTGAGTTAGTTGCTCTGGAGTTATTTTATATTCATTAGCGGCAGTTGTTTGGACAATTACCGATGTTCCCCCAGCCAGTGTTACCATTTCGGGATAACTCAGCCAGTAGGGAGCAGGAATAATCACTTCATCCCCAGACTCAATTAAAGCCAACATTAAGTTAAACAGAGAATGCTTACCACCATTAGTGACGATGACATTTTCTGGCTGATAGTCTAGGTTATAAATAGTTTTTAAGGCCTTAGCGATCGCCGAGCGTAATTTTGGCTCACCTGCGGCCGGGCCATACTTAGTTTTACCCTGATCGAGGGCCTGTTTTGCTGCATCCTTAATATGTGCTGGTGTATCAAAATCTGGTTCTCCTGCACTAAAACTACAAACATCAATCCCTTCTGCTTTCATCGCCTTCGCCTTGGCTGCAATTGCCAAAGTAATCGAAGGACTTACTTTACCTACTCTTGCTGCTAGCTGCATAGTCTTCCAAGTATAATTGCCGAAACCATAGTAATGCAGACTACCATTACTTAGACTCAGATGGCTGTTTTTTTTTTTACATTTTCCATTAGGCTTCGGCTATAATCAGTCAATTATAACACAAATTTCCCCTCAGATAAAAGTAAGGGAAGGCAATAATTTCTTGACGAATAAAAGTTAAAATTGAAGAAACAATCTCTCGCAGAAATTCCATGAGATACTGCATTAATCCCAAGTGTGAAAACCCAGAAAATCCCAATAATGATGAATTATTTTGTCATAATTGTGGCTCGGAGTTATTGATCGAAGGACAGTATCTTGTCCTCAAAAAGATAGGTAGCGGTGGTTTTGGCAACGCCTATGAAGTAGAAAAAGATGGAAAGCTCAAAGTATTAAAAGTTTTACACAAAAATTCCAAGACTTATATAGAGTTATTTAAACAAGAAGCCAAAGTATTAGAAAAACTGCATAATCCTGGTATTCCTAGGGTAGAGCCTGGAGGTTATTTTACCTATACTCCTCGAGGAAATAATGAGGCGCTGCACTGCTTAGTCATGGAAAAAATCGGAGGGCAAAATTTAGAAAAATACTTATTAAATCGAGGCAGACCAATAAATCAAACCCTGGCTTTAAAATGGCTAAAAGAGTTAGTTAAAATTCTGGATGATGTCCAGCGGCAAGGATTTTTTCATCGGGACATCAAGCCAGGAAATATAATGTTGCAACCCAATGGAAAATTAGGTTTAATTGATTTTGGCATTGTGAAAGAAGTAACAGTCCAACTCATAGAAACTGAGCTAGAAGAGGCAAAAGATACTATTGCTTATACCCCCTATTTTTCAGCCCCAGAACAGGCAAAAAAAGGTGGGACAGTACCCCAATCAGACTTTTTTGCTTTGGGACGGACATTTGTCTATTTAATGACTGGCAAGCATCCGAATCGCTTATTTAATAACAATATTTATGCCTTAGATTGGCAAAAAGTAGCACCTCATATCTCCCCGCAGTTAGGAAAGTTAATCAATGATATGATGATGCCATCCCCTGAAGACAGACCAGCAAGTCCAGAGGTAATTTTAGATAGATTAGCTAATATTGAGCAAGCTTTATCTGAGCAGCCAACATTGCCCAAGAAGGTAATTGAGAAAACTAAAAAACCTTTGGGTTCAGTTAAACATTTTCAAAAAAAGTTATTAGTGGCTGGGGCAATTTTTCTCATTGGATTTACAGGAATAATATTGACGATTAAATTTTTACCCAAGAAGTTAGAAAATAAACTTATAAGCTTGGTTAGTTTTGCTTTAGTTGCGGGTTTAGGTAGTCAAGCTTATGGTTATTTTCGCTATGGATATTTTCCCTCAAATCCAAGATTTTTGCTAGCTAATTTTTCTAGCAGTAATCATTTACAAAAAACCTTGACAGATTATTCTCATTGGGTGGGTGCAGTAGTGTTAAATCCCAATGGAGAGACTTTAGCTAGTAGCTTTGGGAATAGGATTAAAATTTGGCATTTGGCAGCAGGAATAACTATTCTCAATCTGACAGGTCATTACCTAGATATTTGGGCTTTGGCTATTAGTCAGGATGGTGAGATTTTAGCCAGTGCTGCTGAGGAAATTAAAATTTGGAATTTGGCGGAGGGAAAAGAAATAGGTACTATTAAAGGTCATTCTGAGTTGATTTGCGCTCTGGTAATTACCCCTGATCAAGAAACTTTAATTAGTGGGAGTATTGACAGTACTATTAAGGTTTGGAATTTGGAAACCAAGGAAAAAATTCGTACTCTGAGAGGTCATGGTGGGGCGGTTAATGCTTTAGCTATTAGCCCTGATGGGAGAAATATTGCTAGTGGGGGAGATGATGGTACAGTTAGGGTTTGGAATTTGGCAACAGGGCTTTTGGTTTCGACTTTTACTGGTCATTCTGGGGCGGTAAATTCTGTTGCTTTTAGCCCTGATGGTTTGACTTTAGCTAGTGGTGCGATGGAAATTAAAATTTGGAATTTGGAATTGGAGGAGGAATTGTTGACTTTACCTAGTGATGCTGATGAGGTAAATTGTGTGGTTTTTAGTCCCGATAGACAGAGTTTAGTGAGTGGCAATGCTGCTGGTAAAATTACAATTTGGAATTTAATTTCTCAAGAACCAATGTTAACACTTATAGGCCATTGTGATGGGATAAGTTCCCTATCTATGAGTCTTGATGGTCAAATTTTGGCTAGTGGGAGTTATGATAAAACTATTAAGGTTTGGCGTTTGGAATAGGCAGAAGCTGACTGATGTGATTTGCTGAGTTTGTCATTTGATTATTAGATGTTGTATGCTATTAGATGAATATATTTTTTAAATAATAGAATATTGTGGATAATTACAATTTGTCAGCAAATAAAAAAATTGAATGGGAACAAAGGTTAAAAAAGGCTGGCTATACCACTCCTACTATTAAAGCGATAGATTATACAAGGGGATGGCGAACTAAGTCAGAACCTGTTTTACTTGAATGTGAGGATGGCAAAGATTATGTAGTAAAAGGTCAACAAGCAGGTCGTCAAATTATTAATGATCAACTGGTTGCTATAGCAGAAGGCAGAAGGCAGAGGGCAGAAGGCAGAAGGAAAACCCTTACTATTATTAAGTTTTAGATTTTGATAATGTCCTAACTATTCCCCTCTTTGCTATAATTTAGGGGTTTTATTAGAAGCGCCAGTCGGTATTCCAGCTATTATTGAAATTTCTCAAGATTTAATTGATATTGAACCAAATTTAAAGGATTTTATCCCTGGTACTGCTCATGGTACTTTATTTATTGATAATTGTATAGATCAATGGGAGTTAATTGCTACCAGTGAGCCTGAAAACCGCTTCAGATTAGTTTTGTTAGCTACTTTATATGGTTGGACTAATGCTAATGATCATCAATTTTTATTTAAAAAAACTCCACCTCGTTTAATCTATTCCGTAGATCATGGTCATTTTTTTCCTAATCCCCCTCATTGGAGCCTGGATGACCTGTTAAAATCTTCTCCAGCTTGTTTAGATCCTTATTTTGACTGCTGTAAATTTTCTGCTGAGGAATTAGAGAGCGCTTATGTTAAACTGTTATGGCAGAAGGCAGAGGGCAGAAGGCAGAAGGAAAACCCTTACTATTATTAAGTTTTAGATTTTGATAATGTCCTAACTATTCCCCTCTTTGCTATAGCAATTACAGAAGAGCAAATCATTCAAGTAGTAACTAATATTCCCAACGAGTGGGATTTTTCAATGGATGAAAGGGTGACAATGGTGGCATACTTAGTTACAAGAAAGAGCCAGTTATTGGCTATTTTAAGGTGATTTTTAAGGACAACATTATGGTTAGCAGATACAGTATCATTCAATATGTACCAAATCCGATTATTGATGAACGGATTAATATTGGTGTGCTTGCTTTTGATGACCAGGTAGTAAAAGTGAAATTTTCAGAAAATTGGCAGCGTGTAAGTGATTTTGCGATGGAAGATGATCTGGAGTATCTCAAAAATTTTGCTCATCGTATGAAAGAATGTGCTAAGGATGGTTTGTTATTTCCAGGTGATATTAAAAATAAAATTCCTAAACATGAGCGTTTGTTAAAAGTTGCTCAAGGATGGATGAATAGTATCCAATTTACTGAACCAAGAGGCTCACTTAAAAACGTTGATAAGTTGTTTACTGATACAGTTAATAAGTTTTTAATTTTTCCTCCAAAACAAACTCCCAAAAATCCTCACACACGTGATCGCCAAGCTGCCGCTAGACTTACTGTGTCTAAAATTCAACAAGCTGCGAAAAAGGTATTTGGTGACCAATACCAGCATTTAGTGAAGGCAAAATATGCTATTTCTGGCAAATATATTCCCCATAAAATGGATATTGCGATCGCTAATGGTCATCCTTATTTAGCTGCTCAAGGGATTTCTTTTGAAGTTAATCCGCCACCAAATTTATTAGATGCTTTATCTTGGACAATTACGGATATTAAGGAAAAAAACCCTAGTTTTCCTCTTGCTGTAGTACTGCTGCCTCCTAAACAGGATTTATCTAAAAATTATGAAACATTAGCAGCCAAGTTTTCTGACAGGAAAGCTATTTATCAAGATTTGGGGGCGATTGTTTTACAAGAAGATGAAGTTTATAGTTGGGCGATAAATCAATTAAATAGTCATTGGTCAAAGGTCTAAGCTCCTTAGTCTAAGCTCTTTAGTATCAGATATTATAACTATTGACCAATGACTGCTAAAGCGACGCGGGATCCTCCAACTTCCCGCAGGGCATCTAACACTTCAATTACGTTTTGATAACTGGCATTTTTGGAGGCATATAACACCATTAACCCTTCAGGATTTAAGGTACGATAGTTTTTTAATGCCTGAGTCAGTTGACTTCTGGTTACCAGTTCTTTTTCTACATAGATTTGACCCAAATTATCTAGGCTGACAATTAACATTTCCTGCATTTGGGTTTCACCTGTTTCTGCTGGTGGTAAATCTAGAGTAATTGCCTGTTGACGGGAAAAACTTACTGCTGCTAAAATAAAGAAGGTTAAAATACAAAAAATAACATCAATGAGGGGAATAATTTCAATGCGTACTTCCTGATGATTAGGTTCGTCTTGCCAGAGTTTTAGGGGACGGACTGGCAGAGGTAAATTTTTAAGGGCGCGAGGTTTTTTCTTCCCTACTTTCATAAGTTTTATGCTTGGGTTGATTCACATTACTATTGATATTATATTCCTCATTTTCTGTTTGCTGCCATCGCTGGCGATAAAGCATTTCTAATTCACTTCCTGCTTGGCGAAAAACCCTCACTTGGTTGGAGAAAAAAGCTTGGAAAAGACGATAAAAAGCTAAACTAATAATTGCTATAATCAAGCCTATTGCTGTAGAAATGAGAGCTTCACTAATACCTAAGCTCACACCAGCAGTGGAAGAATTACCCAAATCACCAATTTGAATTGAGCTGAGGGAGGAAATTAAACCTAAAACTGTCCCCAATAATCCTAACAGAGGTGCAAGGGCGATCGCACCTTCTAATACTTTATCTCCCCGCCGCATCATGGATAATTCATCGTCTGCTGCTGCTTCTAAGGCTAAATGAAATAATTCTGGGTCTGGATGAGATAACTTTAAGGGAGCATAGAGAAAATTGCCGCTGGGATGGTTGCTATATTTTTGGGCAATTTCTGCTACTACTTCCCAATTGCGCAGCGCTGCATCCATAATACTGTCAAGAATTTGTTCTTGTTTCAGTAAAACTTGCCACCAAAACCAGACACGCTCAATGATTGTCCCTCCAGCGAGAATGGAGAGAAATAACAATGGCCAAATGGTTACTCCACCTTTTTCAATTAATTCTCCTAAAGTCACAGTCTTTTTTTACCTCCTTTCCCTGCACAGCTCCCAACCTTACCTTATGTCATTATATCTTTAAGTGGTTTAAAACCATCAAATCTGTTAATTTTTCCCGCTTCTGCTTGTCAACACTACTTTAGAGATGGTCAGATGAACAAAAAGACAATTACTACTCTATTATTAATTTTAGGTTCTTTCCTTATGCAGCATCAAATGAATGCTTTTCCCCTTCCCTTAACTGCAGATTTCCCTTCAATTATAGCCCAATCTAAGATGAACCAAAACTTAATCACTGCCAATACTCAATTTGGTTTCAAATTATTGCAAACTCTTATGCAAGAAGAAGAGCAGCAAAATATCTTTATTTCTCCTACCAGTATAGCTTATGCTCTGGCTATGGCTTATAACGGGGCGAATGGGGAAACTCAACAGGAAATAGCTACTGCTTTAGGATTACAAGCAATGAGTTTAGCAGAAATTAACTCTGCTTTTCAGCTTTGGCAGGAAAATCTTGCTAATATTGACCCGAAAGTACAGTTAGATCTTGCCAATTCTCTCTGGTTGAGAGAGGGTTTTTCTTTCCTACCTCAGTTTCTGGAAAATAACGAAAGTTTCTACAATGCTCAGATAGAAACTTTAGATTTTACCAATCCTGATTCCCCTAGGATTATTAACGGTTGGGTTAAGGAAAATACTGGGGGCAAAATTGAGGAAATTGTTGATAATCTTCACCCTGATGATGTGCTATTTTTAATTAATGCCATCTATTTTCAGGGAAGTTGGACACAGGAATTTAATCAAGAGCTGACTGTAGAAAAGCCTTTTTATTTGGCTGATGGTGGGACAAAACAATTACCAATGATGTCGCAAGAGGGGTATTTTAGTTATTATGAGAATGAGCAGTTTCAGGCGGTGAGTTTGCCCTACGGTGCAGGGCGTTTAAGTATGTATATTTTCTTGCCCCGTGAGGATAGTAATTTAGCTACTTTTTTGGGGGAATTAACTGCTGAAAATTGGGAGCAGTGGTTGGCTGAGTTTACCCAGCAAAAGGGTTCTGTGACTATCCCGCGCTTTCAGCTAGAATATGATATTACTCTTAATTCTGTGCTGCAAAGTTTGGGGCTAGAAAGGATGTTTGATTCAGAAAAAGCTGATTTTTCAAACATGACTCCTAACCCAGTTTATGTGAATCAAATTAAACACAAAACTTTTGTAGAAGTAAATGAGGAAGGGACAGAAGCAGCAGCAGTAACTTCTATTGGTATTCGCGCAATGTCTGCTCTACCCACTGAAGAAAGTTTTCACATTATTGTCGATCGCCCTTTCTTTTTTGCTATTCGGGATCATCAAACAGGAACAGTTTTGTTTATGGGTTCTCTCATTGAACCAAAAGAATAAGATAATTGTTCTATCTTATCTAAATTTATCTCTCACTTTCATTAAAATTTCTCCTAATTTATTCTGACCTGTGCCATCTTTGCCACCACCCCAATAATAGTCCCTGGGAGATTTTTCTACTATTAGTTCTGACCCTGTGGCAATTAGTAATTGTTTAATTTCTGGATGGGTAGTAAACTTTTGCAACACTCCTTTTTCCATGATTGAGTCTTTTACTAATTCCCAGTTAGTGGGGAGAGGATGAGAGGGAGATCTTCCCATTTTTGCTGCTGCTTGTGGGGTTTTGACAGCCAGAATTTTCTCAAACCAAAGTTGATCTGTTTCCACAAATTTTTGAGCTTGGTAATAATGTTCATTAGTTGACCACCAAAACCCATCTAACTCAAAACCATGTCGAGAAAAATTAGAAAAAAAACCATAGGGTTGTTCGCGAGGGCTATAAAAATAGATAGTCATTAGTCTAAGAATGACGATGATTATTATGATAGCGAACTCTTGCCCCTGCCCACTGTAATTTTTCGCGAATAGTTTGGTAAAAAGAGTTACTTTCGCGGAGAATAATAAAATGAGCAAAACAATCAGCCATGCTGACTGATACCCACTGACCTGGCCAGATAGAAGTAGCTAAATTGCCATCAGTCCACAATTTGGTATTGAGTTCATAATCTCCCAGGGGCCAGATATTGACAACCGAACCAGGAGGGAGGACAATGGGACGACTCGAGAGACTAAGAGGACAAATGGGGGTGACAGCGATCGCCTCCATTCCTGGGTGGACAATGGGGCCATTTGCAGAAGCGGTGTAACAAGTAGAACCTGTGGGAGTAGCCACCAGTAAACCATCCCCATGATATTGATCTACTATCTCCCCATCCACTTCCATTTCTAGTACAGAAGTAGGCATTCTATCAATGCTCGCAGGTTTGACACACATTTCATTGAGACAGAAAAAGCGATCGCTCACTATTTCTGGCTGAGTGCGATCGCCTTCACACAAACGCGCTGTCAACATCATCCGCCGCTGCACTGCATAAATATCTGATTGTAATCGCTCCCAAAGTTTTTCTGTCTCTTTAAATAATTCAAAAGGCTCTGTCAGAAACCCCAAATGTCCCCCCACATTTACTGCCAACATGGGTATTCCTTCTGGTGCCAGATGTCTTGCTGCTGCTAAAGTTGTCCCATCTCCCCCTAATACTACTGCTAGATCTATTTTCGTGGTAGAGGAGGCGAGAAATACGGGATAGGGGTTATCTTTAGCCCCACTCGGACCCATTAATACATGACACTGACGCGCTTCTAGTTCTCTGGCGCATTTTTCAGCCCAAGATTTACTCTCCGAGTCTCCAGCCTTATAGGCGATGATGACGCACTTTAATTTCACAATTCTTTACATCCCTTAACCGTTTGTGCAAATCTCAACAAATCTGCACTTTATCCTCAGTTTACTCAAACAAGAGCTAACGGCGTAGCTTCTATCCCATCCGCCTACCACATCTGGGAATACTTTTGTAACTTTTTCAGAATCTCTAATTTAGTTACCTCGTGTTTGAGCATTTATTGATGGTTTTCAGAAGCCTTCTTTCTATATGAAAGAACCTGACCCAATTATTAATTACGCTTACAATGTAGCAACACTGTAGCTTTGTAATATATTTTCCAGTGCTGCTGTTTACCCATGATAACCCCGATTAGCCCCGATTGGCAAGTTGGGAAACCCAGATCCTAGAAATGTCAAATACATATAAATCTCAACAATTGATTATTAATCAATACGTTGAGCGAATCTAAGTTTAGCAGAGCGAGAGCGAGGGTTATGCTCTATTTCATCAGCTTGTGGAATAATTGGTTTTTTAGTCAGGTTTTGCAATATTAATGAATTACGAAACCCTTGCTTAACTAGACGATCTTCCAAACTATGAAAACTAATAATGCCAATTATGCCCCCAATTTTTAGCCAGTGAGGAGCAACATGGAGAAACTTTTCCAGCGCTTGCAACTCACCATTAACCACAATACGCAGTGCTTGAAAAACACGAGTAGCTGGATGGATTTTACCATAGCGGTATTGACGGGGGAAACAACCAGCGATCGCATAAGCTAAATCCGTAGTACTTTGAAAAGGACGCTCATCAACAATTTTTCTAGCAATGCGTCGCGATAATCTTTCCTCCCCATACTGATAAAATATATCTGCTAATGACTTTTCATCCCAATGATTAACAATTTCTGCTGCACTCAAAGACTGACGTTGATCCATCCGCATATCCAGAGGAGCGCAATGACGGAAACTAAAACCACGCAAAGATCCATCCAACTGAGGCGAGCTCACACCTAAATCAGCAATAATGCCGTCAAATTTTCCAAAATTTGGCTGATAATCGGCAAAATTCCCCTGCCAAAATTGCAAACGTTCAGTATTATACTCTTGAAGAAAAGAAGTAGCAGCAGCGATCGCCAGCCCATCCCTGTCAAGAGCTGTCACCATAACATCAGGGAAAGTCTCCAAAAGCAACCGTGTATGTCCCCCACCGCCAACAGTAGCATCTAAATAATGCCCTCCTGGAGCAATCTGCAAACCTTCAATTAACTCTCGACTCAAAACTGGGACATGGACAAACCTATTTGTATCTGTTGAGTTGTTAAATTTAATCATCAAATCAGGAACTTATAGTGTTTAAAATAGTTCAAAACAAAATAGAGACTAAGTTATTTTATCCATTTGGCGGTATGTTGAAAACAAATAATTTAAACAAATCCCTTATTCGCTCCCTCATTACTACCACAATGATTGGTATCCTGGGGGGTATTTCTCCAGCAACATTCTGGAAGACTCCCCTTTTCAGTTCTCCTGCTGTAGCTCAAAGTTTCAGTGAAGAATTGGTCAGGAATTACGCACAGGCAATATTAAAAATAGAACCCTATCGAGAAAAGGCTTATAATGACATTCAACAAATGATTGGGACTGCACCTCCAGAAATTATTTGTAGTGAAGAAAATAGTTGGAGTAATTTACCCCCAGATGCCCAAGAACTTGCCCAAAACTATTGTAAAACCTCTAAAGAAATTGTGGAAAGTAGCGGCTTAAGTGTGTCTCAATTTAACGAGGTTACCAGAAGTGCAGCTAATGATAACAATCTCAAAACTCAAATTCAAGAAGCAATCAGACAAATTCAAGAATAACTGATGTTAACTGTTACTAAACTGTTGCCCCAGCTACCAGTCAATAACCTACCTCAAATTACCCTCTCTCTTACTGCTGAAGAGCGCACCCGCACTCGTCATCGCTTTCAAACTCTAGCTGGACAAGTTTTGTTACTGCGCTTACCGCGAGGTACAGTTTTAAAAGCGGGAGATCTACTGCAATCTGAAACTGGAGAAATTATTAAAATTGCCGCTAAACCCGAACCAGTCCTCACCGTAACCGCACCAACAAATTTAATGTTACTCAAAGCAGTTTATCATTTAGGCAATCGTCATGTGGCATTAGAAATAACAACAAATTATCTGCGCTGCTCTTCTGATTTAGTCTTAAAAAAGATGTTAGAACAATTAGGAGTAGAAGTCAAAGAAGAACTTGTATCCTTTCAACCAGAAATAGGCGCTTATGGACATAAACATTAGACATGAGTGCTCATTGGTCTATCCTCCCTACTCCCTACTCCCTCCTAATAGAATGCATGCAAAAAGTCTATTAGTAGGGAGTAGGGGCGCTGATCAGAATAACCGATGATGCCAAACCATTCCCGTCCAGTCCCTAGTCTTCTTTACCTTTTACAACTAGCAAGTCCCAGCTTACCAGTAGGAGCTTATAGCTATTCAGAAGGCTTAGAAACATTAGTATTTAATGGCATAATTAACAATCAAGAAAACCTCAGAAATTGGCTAGAAAACCAACTAAAATATGGAGCAATTAATTTAGAAGCAGCCCTAATGTTGCGAGCTTATCAAAGCATAGCTCATCAGAACTTAGCAACATTAACAAGTTGGAATAATTGGGCAAGTGCTGCCAAAGAAACAAAGGAATTGCGACAACAAAGTTGGCAAATGGGACAATCATTACTGAAATTACTGATGGATTGTGAACCAGAATTAAAAACAGTAGCATCTGCCATGAATTTACCCTGTAACTATGCAGTAGCCTTTGGCATTGGCGCAGCTTATTGGCAAATTGAACCAAGAGCAACAATTATGGGTTATTTACATAGTTGGACAGCTAATTTAATTAGTGCAGGAGTAAAATTAATTCCTCTGGGGCAAACCGCTGGTCAACAAATTCTGTTAGGATTGCAAAATATCATTATAGAGACAACAGAAGAGATTTTAACCTTAAAAGATGAAGAATTACAGAGCTGCGGTTGGGGATTAGCACTGGCGAGTATGAGCCATGAAAACCAATATACCCGCCTATTTCGCAGTTAGTAGTAGGGAGGAGAAAAATTATCCAGGAATAGATAAAGCTTTACCATTATCTTTTTGAGCTAATTTGAGGAGAAAAGGAACAGCTTTTGTGGCCCATTGCTTAGGAGAAATATAATCAGCAGCATTTGCCCCATAGACAATCTGAAGCATTTCAGTATTAATAATGCCTGGACTGAGAGCAACTGCGGCCATAGCAGAAGGTAACTCCTGAGCAAGAGCTTGAGTCAAACCCTCGATCGCCCATTTAGTGGTACAATAAGGAGCAACATTAGGAGAAGTAGAGCGACCCCAACCCGAGCTAAAATTAACAATCACACCGCGATCGCGCTCTACCATGGCGGGGACAAAATGCCGAATCACATTAGCAACTCCCTTAATATTTACATCAATCACCTGGTCAAACTCTTCACTATCTATTTCCCACAGGGGTGCAGGATGATTAACCACAGCCGCATTATTAATTAAGAGGTCAGGGGAATCATAATTAGACAAGATACGCACACTCCAGGCTCTAACTTGCTCCTCATTCGTCACATCCACTTTACTAAAATCATGGGGTCTCCCAAACTCCTGTTGGAGAAGCTTAATTTCCTGCTCATTGCGAGCGCACCCTAATACAGTATGACCCCCACGAATAAACTCCTCAGTCATTTCCCGCCCCAAACCTCGACTTACACCAGTAATTAGAATAAGTTTACTCATAAAAACAATAGAATCCGTCACAGTCTTTGTTAACATAAATTAACATATTAACAACTAACTACATAAAAAGACGATGAAACAAACATCTTTAGCCGAAATACCTGAACAACCAGTTACCCATAACCCAGAGATCAAAAAAAAGGTTATGCTCTCTCCTGGAGAGTTACCCCACCTCACCAACTTTTCCCAAGCCAGGTTTTCTCCAGGTCAAGTAGCACCTGGTCATTTCCATGATAATATGTATGAAGTCTTTTTTGTGGAAGCGGGAGAAGGGATAATTCGTGTAGATGGCCAAGATTACCCAGTCAAAAAAGGTAGCTGTATTGCAGTAGAACCTGGAGAATTTCACGAAGTAATTAACAGCGGTGATACGGATTTAATTCTCACCTACTTTGGCTTGAAATCATAAGTTTCATGGTTGATAGTTGATAGTTGATGGTTAATTGTTACTTTTATTGAGGGAATACCATTAAGGCAAAAAACCTTCCTCTAACACTTCTTTAAGGGTAAAAGGTAAAACTGTGTTGATAGTTGATAGTTGATAGTTGATGGT
>JADQBC010000046.1 GCA_016903655.1 Gomphosphaeria aponina SAG 52.96 = DSM 107014 | reverse complement strand
AAATTTTAGGAGCATCAATGTTATCAAAAAGAAAAATTGCATTTGAATCTAAGTAAGGTACATTCAAGAGAAAAAGTGTATGAAATTACGTTATTAAAGTTGAGCCAAAATCAACACCCCAGGTTTAAACCCCTTGTCTCACCACAACCTATAAAAGCTCTGCTATAGCTGGCAAATAGCTTTAAAAACCTGTAAAATCAGCCTGGAATCTAACCGTTCCATAAAATTCAGAAAGGGCATTAGTTGATAAGTTGGGTTATTTTTTCCTCCCTGAATATGAACAAATTGGTAAAGTGAACCGTTAGTAGTCAAACCCCAGACAGAATCTTGATGCTCTAAACTTTGATAAGCATAAGTAAGTAATTGAGGTAAACCCGCTGATGGTGCTAAACCACTATTTTTCGCTTCAATAACCAAGACCCAAAAAGAAGTTTTATCTGTTGTCTGTCTTTGTTTATTGACTGCTAAAATATCTAACCTTCCTGTTATTTTTGTGTCTTCATCTTCGATTAAAATTTCTGCAATTCCTTCTTCTAGGGTAATTTTAATTGGGTAACGATAAAACCCAGCTAACCGCAATAAAGGAGCAACAACTAGCAGTTTAATTTGTCCTTCTCCTACTGTACTTTCGCTTAAGTAATTATCAAAATCATCCTGAATTTGTCCGACTTCTTGTTCTTCAAAATCTGTCAGATTTTCAAGAGATAAAATGGAGGTAAAAGAGTCATTATATTCTCTTTGATAACCGAGAATTTGATGTACCTCTCCTATGGATAGGTTGCGTGCTGATATAAGAGTTGTCATCGCTAAATTTTGGTATTTTTATCTAGAAAAAAGCTAGTCAAAAAAAAAGGAACTGGGAAGAGCAGAACTATTGAACATAAGGTTATTTTTATTCTTTCGAGCAATAATGAGCCCACATTTGCTGATAAGCCTTCTCCATCTCCCGTGTAAACTCTCGCCCATTCCATAAAGGAGAAGTGCGCCGAGCAGCTCTTAATTTCCAGGCAATTTTCTCCCGTAAAGCTGCATCTAATCCCAATTTAATCCCCCATGCCACATATTCGGAGTCAGTCCAAGCAATACCTTCAGTGAGTCCCACATTCATCATAAAAGCATAACTATTGCGAGCAGCAAACTGTTCACCCACTCGCGTAACTAAAGGAATACCCAGCCACAAAACCTCCAGAGTAGTAGTTGCCCCATTATAAGGATAAGTATCCAAAACCACATCAGCAATCGATAAATTAGCCCGATGAACTGCTTCTGTTGCATCTCTGGGCAAAAACCGTAATCTTGCTGGACTCACCCCCTCTGCTTCAGCCAAGTGAGTAAAAAACTCTTCCATAACCGCCTCATTTGCCAGTCCTTTAATCAACAAATAACTATTAGGAACCGCTTTGATAATTTGCAGTTGGAGGCGAACATGATCGGGGTGACGCTTCAGCCCAGCTTGAGCACTCAAATACACCACAGCATCCGTATGGCGCAAACTTGCAGCGGCAAAATCTACTGTTTCTTTGGCAGGAAATTCCCCAACTTTTGCCAATACTTGCAACAACTTTTCTGAGTCAACTTCCTCGGCAAGACTCTCCTGCAAAACTTCCCTTACCTGCCACTCATTTAGCCTTTTTGGGGTGAAACTCCCCAATTTAATTTCTAATTCAATTACCCAGAGATTATAGTCGGTATCGTATAAGGTTTTTGGCTTTTGTTTTACTACCATTTCTATCCTGCTTGATTTTTTTGAAAATTTATTGGATTTTAAAATACTTTAAAAGCGGAGGCGATGGCCTCTTCATATAACCAGACAACTTCCTGGTAATTGCCCGCTAAAAGAGATTCATCAGCTTGTGGTTGCCAAGACATTTTTATAGTTTAACAAAATACAAATTTAGATTATATCAGAATTAGCAGAATCTTCCAAAAGCCTATAATAAAGTTAGTCCCCTGGACACCAGAGGAGTAATAGAAAAATCTTAGTGCGATTGGGAGTATAGCAAGATGTCAGTCACTATCGAACAAGACCTCAAAGAAATCCTTGATCGGATTGAAGCAAAAATAGACACCAGCACAGAACGATTAGAGCGAAAAATAGACACTAACACAGAAAAACTAGACCAAAAGATAGAGGATCTCGCAGAAAAGCTAGACCAAAAGATAGACAACCTAGAAAAAGAAGTTAACGGTAAGTTTGAAAAGCAAGACCAGAAGCTTGAAAAGCTTAATGACAAAGCAGACAACCTAGCAGTAGAGCTGGCGACAGTAAAAACCAAAGTAGAAAGACTCGACAAAAGATTAGATTCTCAAGAGTTCATCAATCGCGGTGTTCTCATCGGCTTACTCGTGGCTATCTTTGGCGGTCTAGCCAAACTTTTCGGTTTTGTAGGTAATCCTTAATTAATATATGTTTTCTAAAAAATAGCAATACAAAGTTTATACAAACTTCTATTTCCTCCCCCTCACCCCAAACCCCTCTCCCACTCTGCCTTCTGACCACCCAAGACCTCCTCAAAAAAAATTTTGCCCAGAGTGATATGTTTTCTGAGCCAAGTGGGTATCTTCTAATTAGAAAGGAATAAATAAACTTAAACCCAAGGAAAAGATTATGAAGAGTGAATTTAAAGCCAAACTCCTACAACACCTCGCCCAAAAACAAGCAGAAAAAGGTTTCACCTTGATTGAACTCCTGGTTGTTGTAATCATTATCGGTGTGCTCGCAGCCGTTGCTCTGCCTAACCTTCTGGGTCAGGTAGGTAAAGCCAGAGAAGCAGAAGGTAAGAATGGTATTGGTACAATCAACCGCTCTCAGCAAGCCTACCACTTTGAAAAGCTACTCTTTGCAACTGTACCTGATGCAAACTTTAAATTAGCTACTAACATTTTGGGTGTGGTACTAACTAGCGACTATTATACTTTTGGAACTACTGGAACTGCTGGCACTGGTGCTACAAGTATAACAACCGCAATAAATGCTGCGAATGATGGGGTCAGGAACTACGCTGGTGCTATAGCATACTCCGCAGGCTTATATGACACAGCAGTGTGTCAATCAAATGAAATAGGCGGCACTGCAACAGGATCAGCTTCTAATGCTGATGCTACTTGTACAGCAGGTACAGAACTCAAGTAAAACTTGAACCAGTTGAAATTAATGTCTAGTGGAAAAAACCAGGCAAGGTTATGCCTGGTGTTTTTTTAAAAAAACAATTACTAAGCGAGTGGTGTAAATGAAATACATAACTGGGAAACAAAAACACCCTCAAATAAAGATGTTACTTCATCTCCTTGCCATGAAAAAGGAGAATGGCTTCACCATGATTGAATTACTCGTAGTAATTCTAATGGTTTCTTTATTAGCTGTAATTTCTTACCCCAACTATATTAACCAAATCGGAAAAGCTAGAGAAACTGATGCGAAGAATTATCTGGGGGCTATTGCTCGCGCCCAACAAGCATATCACTGGGAAGCACATATTTTTGCCGCTGATTTAAATAAGTTACAATTATATATAAATGCCACAGGTTCGACTTATTATGACTTTCCTGTGGCAACTATAGCAACTACGGATTTAGTAAAGCATAATGCTGTAGCCATAGATCCCATCAAGTATCAGGTAAAAAATTATGCCATCGGAGTATATTTTAATGCAGGGCTGTATGATATAGCCATCTGTCAAGGTTTTGATATTGGTGAAGATGTTAATGTTGCGGATACCAATAGTGGTAACTGTGACAATAATGGCATTAAAATCAAATAGATTTAACCTATGAAAATTTCAGGAAAAATAATTATTCAAATTTTAACTCTGTTATTTTTAATGACAGGAGTTATTTCTCTGCAAAAGCTATATATTAATCAAATAAACTCTCAAGCAACAGGAGATTATTTTAAAGAAGAAAAGGAGCTAAAGACTCTAGTAGAAATTCAGAAAAAAATGCCATCTTTTGGCTTTGATAACTTAATAGCAGACTGGAATTTTCTCCAATTTATTCAATATTTTGGGGATACACCAGGGAGAAATAAAACAGGATCTTCTCTCATATCAGACTATTTTGAGGTAGTAGTCAAGCGGGATCCACGTTTTGTGGAAGCATTGATGATTCTTTCTCCTGCTAACTCAATTTATGGAGGTAAACCAGAAAAAACTGTGGTTTTCATGGACGAAGCCTTAAAGCACATTACTCCAGAAATTCATCCCTATGCTAGTTTGATTTGGAGTTATAAAGCGGTAGATGAATTGTTGTTTTTAGGGGATGGAAAAGCTGCCCAACACTCCTATGAAATGGCAGCAGCATGGGCGCTGCAACGTGGAGATGAAATAGGGAAAGAAATGGCTGATCGCAATTTGGAAACGGCTCGATTTTTAGCAGATAATCCTGATAGTAAAAAGGCTCAAATTAGCTCTTGGGCATTAATTTTAAGTAATGCTCCAGACGAACAAACTCGCCAGCGTGCTATTGAGGAAATTAGGTCTTTAGGAGGTGATATTTTGGTTACTCCTTCTGGGGGTTTGCAAATTAAAATGCCTGAAGATGATTGAGCAAAGACCTATGCGCGGTTGATATAGGGGCGCATAGGTTTAATTTGTTAGTTTACCTTTGAATACTATCAGTAGCAAGTAGTTGACTTGGGGAAACTGGGGGAGTAATTGTCGCTGATTGCAGCATTGGGGTACTGCTGACAGAATTATTGGCTAAAGTAAACAGAGGGTTAGATAAAATTCCTGCCAGGCTAGTTGCCACTAAAGATAACACTAAACCTACTTGTAAAGGCCGCATTCCTGGTAAATGCCAGCTAATTACTGGGTAATTTTTCACCGCCTCTGACATTTCCTGTGGTTCCTTCACTACCATCATTTTCACTACCCGAATATAATAGTAAATTGAAACCACACTGGTAATTAAACCCAACAGTACTAATCCATACAGTCCTGACTGCCAACCTGCCCAGAAGATATAGATTTTACCAAAGAAACCTGCTAGGGGTGGAATACCTCCGAGGGAAAGCAAACAAATACTTAAACCGAGGGTGAGGAGAGGATCTTTATGGTATAAACCAGCATACTCGCTGATTTGGTCAGTACCTGTGCGCAGGGAGAACAGAATTACACAGGTAAAAGCTCCCAAGTTCATAAACAAATAAACTAGGAGATAAAATACCATGCTGGAATAACCTGCATCTGTACCAGCAATGAAACCAATCATCACAAATCCCGCCTGGGCGATGGATGAGTAAGCCAGCATTCGTTTCATACTGGTTTGTGCCAATGCTACTACGTTACCCAATACCATACTCAGAATTGCGAGGGCGGTAAAAATAAACTGCCATTCTTCTGTGACTGATGAGAAAGCAGTGACTAATAAACGAATTGCGAGAGCAAAACCTGCAGCTTTAGAACCCACGGAAAGGAAGGCGACTACTGGAGTCGGAGAACCTTCATAAACATCAGGAGTCCACTGGTGGAAGGGGACAGCAGAAATTTTAAAAGCAATTCCTGCAATTACGAATACTAGAGATATAGCTAAACCCAGGGATTGATCTCCTGTAGTCAGGGAAGAGGCGATCGCCTCTAAATTTGTTTTCCCCCCAGAGAGTCCATACAATAAAGAAACCCCATAGAGAAAGATCGCCGAACTCGAAGCGCCAATTAACAGATATTTTAGGGCTGCCTCATTTGATCTAGGGTCTCGTTTCATATAACCTGTCATTAGGTATGATGAGATACTGAGCATCTCAAGGGAGACGAAAATCATTACCAGCTCATTTGCTCCTGAAAGGAACATGCCTCCTAGAGTCGCTGTGAGCATAATGGCGATAAACTCAGAAAGGGCAGTGCCTGATTGTTCCACATAAGTAATAGACATTAAAATTGTTACTGCGGTGGATAAAGCAATGATGGCGCGAAATATTATACTGAGGTTATCACCATTGAAAGCACCGAGAAAAGCTACTGGGTTAGGATTGTCCCAACTTAAGATAAGAGCAAATACACTCCCTAATAATCCAGCGATCGCTGCATAGGGTAGCCAAGCACTCCGCCCTGCAATCAAATCCCCCACTAAAATCAGAATTAGGGTTATAATCACAATCCCTTCTGGCAAAATTGTCCCAGCATTGAGCTGACTTGCGATTGTACTAGAAAAATCCATAAAGTATAACTAAATTGAAAAGGCAATAAAAACCGCTCAAGCGATTACTACAATTTATTAAATTTTAACCTGTTCTGGATAATTTTATCTGTAGGAGTTTATATAATAGTTTTCGGTCAATGGCAAACAAAGAATAAAAACTTACCTCGTCATTAGTCCTATATAATTATTTCTTAGTGTTACTTAGAAAATAAGGACTAATGACAACTGAGTATCTATTATCGTCATGATTTCATTGCTGGTAAAGGCAAAAACAGAAATCAATTAATTTTACTATTGAACAATTCCTATGTCAACCCTGGTTATAGTCGAATCCCCAACGAAAGCACGCACAATTCGTAACTACCTCCCTCAAGGATATCGTGTGGAGGCATCAATGGGTCATGTCCGAGATCTGCCATCAAAGGCTGATGAAATACCTGCGGCATACAAAGATCTAGAGTGGGCAAGTTTAGGAGTCAACGTCGAAGACAATTTTAAACCGCTTTATGTGGTTCCCAAGACGAAAGAGAAAGTGGTTAAAGAACTGAAAACAGCCTTAAAAAATGCTTCTGAGGTAATTTTAGCTACGGATGAAGACCGAGAAGGGGAAAGTATTAGCTGGCATTTAATGGATCTTTTGCAGCCAAGAGTACCAACTAAAAGGATGGTGTTTCACGAAATTACTCGCGAAGCAATTGGTAAGGCTTTGCAAAATTGTCGGGATATTGACCAAAATTTGGTTCATGCTCAGGAAACTCGCCGTATTTTAGACCGTTTGGTGGGTTATACTCTTTCTCCGCTTCTGTGGAAGAAAATTGCTTCGGGTTTATCCGCAGGAAGGGTGCAGTCGGTGGCAGTACGTTTGTTGGTGCTGCGGGAAAGGGAAAGGCGACGCTTCCAATCAGGGGGTTATTGGGACCTGAAAGCAATGCTTATGCAGGAGAAAATTAGCTTTGAAGCGAAATTAATTAGTTTGGATGGGAAAAAGCTAGCCACTGGGAGCGATTTTGATCCGAATACGGGAGGAATTATCCAGGGGCGGGATGTAGTGTTACTGAATGAAGCGACAGCATTAGCCCTGAAGGAAAGTTTGGCAGATAAAATCTGGAAAATTACCAAGACGGAGGAAAAACCCACCATTCGCAAACCTGCTCCTCCTTTCACTACTTCTACTCTCCAACAAGAAGCTAATCGGAAATTGGGAATTGGTGCAAGGGAGACAATGCGCACTGCTCAAAGTCTTTATGAGCAGGGATATATTACCTATATGCGGACAGACTCAGTACATTTATCCGAACAGGCGATCGCTGCTGCTCGGGCTTGTGTAGAACAGATGTATGGCAAAGAATATCTCAGCCCGACTCCCCGCCAATACCAGACTAAAAGCAAGGGCGCACAGGAAGCTCACGAAGCAATTCGCCCCGCAGGAAATGAGTTCCGTCTTCCGAACGAAACTGGTTTATCAGGGCGAGAACTTGCTCTCTATGAGATGATTTGGAAACGGACTGTTGCTTGTCAAATGGCTGACGCTCGACTGACCCAAATTATTATTACTCTGGGGGTGGAAAAGGCAGTTTTTCGCTCTGCAGGTAAGCGCATTGATTTTCCTGGCTTTTTCCGCGCCTATGTGGAGGGTTCTGATGACCCTGAAGCAGCATTAGAAAACCAAGAAGTGATTTTGCCTGCTTTAAAACAGGGGGATACTCCTACAATTACTCAACTCGAGGTTCAAGGTCACGAAACCCAACCCCCCGCCCGATATACAGAAGCTTCCTTAGTAAAAACTCTGGAAAGTGAAGGCATTGGTCGTCCAAGTACTTACGCAAGTATTATAGGCACAATTATTGACCGAGGCTATGGGCAAATGCGCAATAAGGCTTTAGTTCCTACTTTCACGGCTTTTGCTGTGGCCACTTTGCTTGAGGAGCATTTCCCCGATTTGGTGGATATCAGTTTTACTTCTAAAATGGAGCAAACTTTGGATGAAATTGCCACAGGAGAGGCGCAATGGCTGCCATACTTGGAAAATTTCTATCTGGGAGATCAGGGTCTCGCTAATCAAGTTAAAGTAAGGGAGGATCAAATTAATATCAATGATTCCAAGGCGGTTAAATTAGAAAATTTAGATGGGGTGAAAGTTCGCATCGGCAAATTTGGGCCTTTCCTCGAAGCGCAAAAAGGGGAAGAAATCATTACTGCAACTATTCCTCCAGATTTAACCCCAGCTGATCTTGATCAGGAACAGGTGGAGACTATTCTGCGCCAAAAAGCACAGGGCCCTACCCAGTTGGGGTTGCATCCAGAAACACAGCAGCCCATTTTTCTGTTTTTGACTGGGAGGTATGGCCCCTATGTTCAGTTGGGGGAAGTGACGGAGGAGAAGAAGAAAAAACCGAAAACTGCTTCTCTGAAAACTTTAAAAGGGGTTCAACCTGAAAATGTGACTTTAGAGGTGGCAGTGAAATTGTTATCTCTTCCCCGTACTTTAGGAACTCATCCTGCAACAGGAGCAAAAGTGCAAGCGTCTTTGGGACGGTTTGGGCCCTATGTGGTTCATGATCAAGGTAAGGAGGGGAAAGACTACCGTTCTTTGAAGGCAGAAGATGATGTTTTTACTGTTACTCTTGAACGTGCTTTAGAATTATTGGCCCAACCGAAGACCAGAAAGGGTGGTGGTCGCACCAGTACGAAAAAACCTTTGCGGGAACTGGGGGTGCATCCTGAAGATCAGGAATCAGTAAATGTGTATGATGGACCCTATGGCCCCTATGTTAAGCATGGGAAAATTAATGCTTCTCTGCCTGAAGGGGAAACGGTGGAAAGTGTGACTCTGGAAAAGGCTCTCCAATTATTGGCTGCTAAACCATCTACTACTAAACGTTCTTCCAAGTCCAAAAAATAATGGGTAGGGGTTTGGTATTATAATTTGTCGGGTGCCTTAGGCCGAGCCGTAACGCACCGAAATTATCTAGCAACTATCAAGCATCAACTATGAACATGGAAAACGCAGATGTGGTTTTTTATCCTGGTTTATTTTCCCCACCACAAAGCGATAATTTCTTGACTCAATTATCTAACCACATCAACTGGCGGCATGAGCCGATAAAATTTTGGGGGAAGGATGTACTCCAGCCACGACTTACTGCTTATTATGGGGATAAACCTTATCGTTATTCAGGTATCGCGATGCAGCCTGCGAGTTGGACTCCTACTTTACTAGAAATTAAGTCGGTTATTGAACCTTTGGCTGGGGTAAATTTTAATGCTGTTTTAATTAATTTGTACCGCGATGGCAATGATAGAATTGGTTGGCATAGTGATGATGAAAAAGACTTGGCTCATGGTTGTGTGATTGGTTCTGTGAGTTTTGGCGCAACTAGGCGTTTTCTTTTTCGTCGTCGAGATAATCATCACAGAAAAATAGAGCTGCTGCTCCACAATGGAGATTTTTTAATGATGGCGGGTACAACTCAGCAGTTTTGGCAGCACCAAGTGCCAAAAACTGCTAAAAAAATTGGTCCGAGAATTAATCTTACTTTCAGAGTAATCAAGTAGTATTTTTTGCTTCTAATGCCGCTAATGCTGTTTTAATTAGTTGAAAATAATGGGGCTGAGTTACATCTACTTTTTGGGCATTTTCTCGGCTAGTTCCTAATAAACCTATTTTTTGTCCTTTGGTTACTACTAATACTTTCCCTTGGTCATTTTTAATTCTTAATTCTTTTATATCTTCCCATAAGCTACAATTATAAAGTCTGCCTTGATATTCAAATTTGGCTTTTTTAATCACTGCTCCTCCTTCTGTTGGGCGGATGCCTACTAATTTTAGTTCAATGGTTTTGTTCCCATTCCAGTCATTTTCTTGGAGTTTGTAGGCAATGTCTAGGGGAGAAGGGAGGGGGGAAAAATCTGCCCAACGCCAGGCGATCGCTTTCATTTCTTTACTATTATCTGTTAAAATAAGTTTCAAATGATTTCCTTTTAAGATTTTTTGTTCTAATATTCTTACATTAGGAGTCCAGAAAATGGGAAAATCATTTTCTATGCCCCAGGGTTGCAAACTTTCTATTTGTTGATATAAGTTGAAATTGAGTTCCTGAAACTTAGCTATTCCATCGATTTTAACTAAAGGTTTGAGATGTTTTTCTTCTAGTAATTGATGGGCAAAAATCCTAAGTTGCTCCTGAAACTCTGCTAAATTTTTGGCAGCTAAACTAAAACCGCCAGCTTTTTTATGTCCCCCATACTTCTCTAATATATCGTGACAAAATTCTAAGGCTTTAAATACATCAAATTCCTCAATTCCCCTAGCAGAACCTCGGATTTTTGTGGAGTCATTTTCTTCATAAGTGCCAATAAATACAGGTACACCATAGCGTTCAACTAAACGGGAAGCAACAATACCAATTACTCCATGATGCCAGTTAGCTTTAATTAAAACTAAAACCCTTGCTTCTTTCCATTTAATGGGAGTTTCTTCAATGAAAGCGATCGCCTCAGATTCTATTTTTTGACATAATTCCTGACGCTCCCTGTTTATTTTCTCACATTGCACTGCTCTCACTGTTGCCACTTCTGGCTCATCAGTTGTTAACAATTCAATCACAATTTGTGGATCTTCAATTCTCCCCACTGCATTTATTCTAGGCCCGAGTTTAAAGCCAATATCATCGGGTTTTAATTGTTTTTGTTCATCTTTTACTCCTGACACCTGAATTAAAGCTTGAACTCCTGCTAATTTAGACTGAGGTAAAAGCTGCAAACCCCTTTTTAACCAACGACGGTTTACCCCTACTAAAGGTACTAAATCAGCAATTGTGCCTAAAGTAAATAGTTCTAAAAGTTGTTCAGTTAGACCTTTTAATTTTCCCAGATTTTGGGCTGTAGCAACTGCTAAAATATAGGCAACACCCACTCCTGCTAATCCCCGATAGGGAGAAGTTTCTGGGAGTAATTTAGGGTTAAGAATAGCATCTGCTGGAGGTAATTTTTCTGGTAAATCATGGTGATCTGTGATAATTACTTCCATGCCCAGTTCGATCGCTAAAGCAATGGGTGAGTAGGCAGAAATTCCATTATCTACTGTCAGAATTAAACCAACTCCTTCCGAGGCAAATTCTTCTACAATGCGTTTATTGATGCCATAACCATCTTTCATCCGACTGGGAATTGTATAGTCTGCCTTTGCCCCTAAATGCCAGAGAGCGCGTAATAATAATGCCGTACTGGTCATCCCATCTGCATCGTAGTCACCGCAAATGGCTATTTTTTCCTCAGTAGCGATCGCATTTTTCAACAATTCCACCGCTTTTCCTAAATTGGCAAATTCTTCTAGGGGTGAGGGTAGTAATTGTGACTCAGGCTCTATATATGCTATTGCTTCTTCTAGTGTTTCAAAGCCTCGATTAAGCACTACTTGCGCAATCAAGGGAGAAAGACCAGTACTTTCCACCAATGCCGCCACCTTTTCTGTTTTTACTGGTGCTATTTGCCATCGCTGAGAAGGGAAATTCATTTTTCCTTGGTACTTAACTGCTTGCGTATTGATCATATCGCTATGAGCCTGATCAAAGCAGCCGCTGCTAATGGATAGAAGTAGTATATTTTTCCTGCCAGTCTGGGCCCAACTGAATGGTAATATCAGATGCCAGAGAACCAGTACTTTCTACCAAAACTTCCCCAACACCTAAAGTTGCACGGATAGCCGCTGCATTGCCATCATCTCCTTTTTGAGCGATAATCTTGGTAACATCTAGCGGTTCTTGGTATTCCTCACTCATATAAACCTGACTATAGCCAGCTTCTGCCAGATAACTGATCACTCCTTGGACTGCCGCTAGATCTCCAGTACCATCTTGAATGGCTACTCGCACTGAAGCTGGATTAATATATTCATAATCCTCGTAGCCAACAGCAAAATACTTAGCCATCATCTTATCAATCTCTTTTTCATTGGGTAACCAGTAACTAATTTGCTCCCTACCATCCCCATTAAAATCACCAGGAAGCATGAGCATTTGTACCTGAGAACGTTTCGTCTTACTTGCGAAACCTGCGAGGGCTATTAATTCATCCACTGTCAAATTCGTATCAATATTCGCCTGAATTACCGAAAGAATATCCTGGGTTCGCAGTAAAGTTTTGGGTTGGAGTGCTTGTTCTACCAAAGCTCGCATTAATAGTTGTTGTCGCTGCACCCTGCCAATATCCCCAAATTCATCGTAGCGAAAACGCAAAAACTGCACTGCTTGATCGCCATCGAGATGCTGAATCCCTTTTTTGAGGTCGATATATAAATGCTGGGAGTGGTCTGTATATTTCATATCTTGAGGTACATATACCGTCACCCCCCCCAAAGCATCAATCAATTTTTCTACTCCCTGAACATTCACCCGCACATAACGGTCAATACTCACCCCTGCCAAAAGATTACTTACCGACTTAGCTGATAGAGCTGGCCCGCCGTAATAATTCGCAGCATTTATTTTTGTTTCACCTACCCCTTCTAAGTAGATTTTTGTATCTCGCGGAATCGAAACCACATTTAATTTTTCTTGACTGGGATCGAACCGAATTAAAAGCATGGAATCTGCTAAACCATCAAAAGAATTGACCAGCGCATGGTAGCCTAAATCTTGTTCTGGTGGTTGTTCTAGATCTGAAGTCAGTACTTTAGTGCCGAGAACTAAGATATTCAGTGGTCGGTTGAGCTTTGGTATGTTCAGATTTCTTTGGGATACTGTTTCCTCTTGATTGAAAACTGCTTCCTCTTCTGAGGTTAGCTCTGTTTGCAGTAGTGGAGTTGCAGACAATGATAGTGCAAGCCAAGCCCCGCCTAGAGCGGAAACCATGGACACTGAACCCAAACAAAACCCAATCCACAGCCAATTCCGTTTTTTTTGCTTCGAGATTTGATTAATAATATTTTGTGCTTCTTCTAACATTGACTTTTCCACACCACTTTTGGCTATTTTACAATCTGGCTGAATGCGGAGCATTTTTAATGTTTAGGTTTATGTCCAACTTTCGCGGCAATTTTGCTAATTCCTCGCAGACGGGGTAATTTTCCTTGCCACAGACGTATTGCTAAAACTATACATACCAAAAAATAACCAGAGGTCAATAAACTATTTAGATATAATAACCGTATGCTCAACAATTCTGATGTTTGCCCTGCTCCTGCCCATAATAGACTATAACCTACCAACCAGAATAGGGTTAGGGTTATGGACAAGCGACTTACACTCTGTTGTTCCCGACTACCCTGATGGCGATACACTGTCCATAGAGCTAGGGTAAAGCCTAACACGGGAATAAGGTAAGCGGACAGTTGTAGTTGCTTGAGTGAACTTTCTTTGAAAGGATCTGATTTATTCATCTTTTTTCTCTTTCTCGAGATTGTTTTCTCTATCTTATATACCAGTGCTTGATTTGGTATTGACTGTCCTGTTCGACTACGCGCTTATCAAATGTAGTCGAAATTCAATAACCTCAAGTACATTCAGCCCTGCGGCGTAGTTAATGTTAATCGACATTTAGACTACGCTCACTGACCGTCGAAGGGCCCTCACCTACCTGCGACGAAGTGCAGGGTAAACAAAGCACTGCTATATCAATCTTAAATGAGTTGTGATCTTTTTCTGCCAAAGATGTTTGTTTGGTCTCAAAAATAACCCCAAAAGCTCTTTTAATCCTTGATTGTTAATTGTTCACAAGTTCAACCATCAACCATCAACCATCAACCATCAACCATCAACCATCCTATCAACCATCAACCATCCTATCAACCATCAACCATCAACCATCAACCATCCTATCAACCATCAACCATCAACCATCCTATCAACCAATGATTTTTACACCTAAAATTACTGCCGACGGTTCTTTTACTTTTTTTTCAGCCGAGTTTCAAGAAGATTTTCACTCTTATTATGGTGCAAAAGCTGAAGCTAAAAAAAAATTTGTTGAGTCTTGTTTACTTGCAGAAAAAGCACAAACAACCAACTCTTTATGTTTATTAGATATTTGCTATGGATTAGGTTATAATAGTGGAGCGGCATTAGAAACTATCTGGTCAGTAAATCCCCAATGTTGTGTAAAATTAATCGGCTTGGAAGTGGATAAAAGGGTGCCAGAACAAGCAATTGCTCATAAATTAATAGCATTGTGGTCAGAACCTGTACCCCAGTTATTAGCAGAATTAAGCAAAAGTTACGCAATTAAAACAGAGAGGTTAGAAGCTGAATTATTAATCGGAGATGCTCGGAGAACAATACAAGAAGTGATCAAATTGGGTTTTAAGGCAGATAGTATTTTTCTTGACCCATTTTCTCCTCCTAAATGTCCCCAACTTTGGACGGTAGAATTTTTGGGTTTAGTCGCTCAATGCTTAAAATTAACTGGGAAACTTGCTACTTATTCCTGTGCTGCGTCAGTGAGAACTGCTTTACTAGAAGGGGGATTACAGATAAGGGCAACGGAAAGTATGGGGAGGCGATCGCCTGGAACAGTTGCCAGTTTTAGTAACAATAATTTACCAAATTTATCTCAGCAGGAAATGGAACATTTACAAACTCGTGCAGCTATTCCCTACCGTGACCCCAACGGATGCGATCGAGCAGAGGTAATTATTCAACGGCGACAAACTGAGCAGGAAAATAGCAATTTAGAACCTACCACTCATTGGAAAAAACGTTGGTCACAGCAATAATTATTGACAGTAAATTGACATAATTTAGCCAAAAGAAAAAAGTAACCAAATAACAAAAGAAAGATAAAATTGAATGAATTATCCATTGAGAATCAGTACTCAACCAACCATTTCAGCCGTGAATACTTCTGAGCTAGAAAAACCCAAAATTCTAGTAGTTGATGATCATCCTTTGAGCAGGATAACAGCGGTGGACTTGCTCTCATTAGAAGGATACGAAGTCCTAGAAGCAGAAAGTGGAGAAACGGCAATAAAATCTATCAGAGAAAATAATCCAGATTTAATTTTACTGGATGTGATGATGCCAGATCTGGATGGATTTGAGTTGTGTAAGCGTTTAAAACAGGATGAAAAAACCAGCAAAATTCCTGTAATTTTGATGACTGTTTCTGAAGACAGACGCTGGCGAGAACAGGGAATGGAAGTAGGGGCAGATGAATTTTTGAGTAAACCTCTTGAGCGGATGGTTCTGTCAACTAGAGTTAAATCTTTAATTGAGCAAAAACGCCTTAATGAAGGTTTAGATCAAACAGAACAAGTACTTTTTTTAATCGCTAAAGCCATTGAAAATCGTTATTCTTTGGGGGATGATTTCTCTAGGAAATTAGCGGATTTAGTCCGAGCTTTTGCTTTATATCTTCAACTTAGTCCTGGAGATATTCAGAGTTTAATCTATGCGGCTAATTTGCATGATATTGGGACAGTGGGTATTCCTGATTCTATTATGTTGAAACAAGGGAAATTAACGGCTGAAGAGAGGGAAATAATTAAGCAGCACGTTCTTATTGGTGAACAAATTTGTCAGCCTCTCCGTGCTAGAAGAGGGATTTTACCTATTATCCGTCATCACCATGAACGTTGGGATGGTAAGGGTTATCCCGATGGTTTGATGGGTTCGGAAATTCCTTTTCTTGCTCAAGTATTTCAAATAGTGGATATCTATGATGCTTTGACGAGCAAACGACCTTATAAAAAAGCATTTAGTTCAGAAGAAGCTTTAGAAATTATCGCTGAAGAAGCTAAAGAAGGTTGGCGCAATACTCAACTGGTGGAGCAATTTATTGCTTTTATTCGCGCAGAAAGTTAGTTGATGGTTAGTTGATGGTTGATGGTTGATGGTTGATGGTTAATGGTTGATGGTTAATGGTTGATAGTTAGTTGATGGTTGATGGTTAATGGTTGATAGTTAATGGTTGATATTTTGGCGTTGCGTTTTTTGAGTAATGAAATATGTATTTATAAAAACTACAGAATAAACTAAAACCCTCTCCCCACTCCCTAGTCGGCAACTCCGCTACTTTAAGATTTCATACTTCAAGTAAGCCACGCCGATATTTTTCCATGAACCATCAACCATGAACCATCAACTATCAACCATCAACAATTTAGAAAATTTTGCGCGTTGGGGTTCAGAAGGCGCTATACTCAGGGGCGAACCTACATTCTGATGGCGATGGTAGCTGTAGCAATTCTCGCGGCAGGGCGTGGAACCCGCATGAAATCAAAACTGCCCAAAGTATTACATAATTTAGGAGGCCGATCGCTTGTCGAACGGGTTCTCCATAGTTGTCAAGCGCTTAACCCACAAAAAAATCTAGTCATTGTAGGTTATGAAGCGGACAGAGTAAAACAAGCCCTCTCTAATTATGAGGGAATAGAATTTGTCCAACAGACAGAACAACTGGGTACTGGTCATGCTGTTATACAACTTTTACCCCATTTAGAAGGATTTACTGGGGACTTGCTGGTTTTAAACGGGGATGTTCCTTTATTAAGACCAGAAACTTTCGGGCAACTCTTAAACATACATAAACAACGTCAAAATGCGGCAACTCTCCTAACTGCCCACCTACCGCAACCAGAAGGTTATGGCAGAGTTTTTTGTGGTGGTGACAATATTGTTACCCAAATAGTGGAAGACCGAGATTGTAGCGCAGCGCAAAAGCAAAATCACCGCATTAATGGAGGGGTTTACTGTTTTAATTGGCCCCAACTGGCTGAAGTTTTGCCTAAATTAAGCGCAGATAATGACCAGCAGGAATATTATCTCACTGAGGTGGTGGATTTCCTCAAACCAGTAATGGCAGTAGATGTGGCAGACTATCTGGAGATTACGGGAATTAATGACCGTAAACAATTAGCTACCGCTGCAGATATTTTACAAATGCGTGTTAAAGATGCTTGGATGGCTGCAGGTGTCACCATGATTGACCCAGATAGTATAACAATAGATGACACCGTAAAAATACAGTCAGATGTGGTAATTGAACCTCAGAGTCATTTAAGGGGAAATACGGTTATAGGTTCTGGGAGTCGGATCGGGCCTGGAAGTTTAATTGAAAATAGCCAACTTGGCGAGAATGTGACTGTTTTATATTCAGTAGTGAGTGAGAGCGAGGTGGAAGCTGGGGTGCGCATTGGCCCTTATGCACATTTGCGCGGTCATGTCAAGGTGGGGGAAGCTTGTCGCATTGGGAATTTTGTGGAACTGAAAAATACTCAGGTGGGGGAGAAAACAAATATTGCTCATTTATCTTATATTGGGGATGCCAGTTTGGGTGAGCAAGTAAATGTGGGGGCAGGTACGATTACGGCGAACTATGATGGAGTTGCAAAGCACCAAACGAAGATTGGAAGTCGGAGTAAAACTGGAGCAAATAGCGTTTTAGTTGCCCCAGTTACTTTGGGAGAAGATGTGACGGTGGCAGCAGGGTCAGTAATTACAAAAGATGTACCAAATGATGCTTTGGCGATCGCACGTTCTCGTCAAATAGTAAAAGAAGGCTGGCGACTGAAAAGTGATGTTCAGTAATTCTCCGAGTCAAATTCATTCTGGAGTTGGCGGAGGAGACAGCTCAATGAGAGGTAAAGCACCATTGTTTCCGCACATAAAGGTTGGAAAATGACCATCCCACTTCTCAATAGCTTGCTTTTGCAATAATTCTGCATTCAAATTCTGCTGAAGTAACTTTTGCGCTTGAGCTTCACCCTGAGCTTTATTAACTAATGCTTCAGCTTCTTTTTTCGCTTTTTCTGCTTTTAACTCCGCCTCCTGTATCTCTTGTTCTGCTACAAGCTTGGCGGTAATTGCCTTTTGTTCTGCCACCTGTCTTTCTTCTGTAGATCGTGTAAATTCATCGGAAGCAGTCAAGTGAACAAAAGCTACGTCGGTGACAATTATCCCATAAGGAGCAATACGTTTTGTAATCTTGGTGGCAATTTCCTCTCTAAGCAGTTCCCGTTCATTAAGAACTTTTTCTAAACTTCTGGAGGGAATTGTCTGTTTAATTGTCTCGTCAAAAGCAGGGGTAATTATGTTATTAATTATTTGCTGCTGACTACCAATTTGTCGGTAAATGTCACGTGCTTTGCTCGGTTCAATTCGCCAGTTAAGAACAACTTGGGTCTCGATGCGTTGCAAGTCTTGTGTACGAGCGCTTGAGTCAACATCTGTTCTTTGGATGCGCAGATCGACAGTTTTGACAGAAGTTGTCAAAGGAAATACAACATGCATTCCTTCCTCAAAGGTTTCATCTTGCAACTTCCCAAGATTAATGACTAAGCCAAGTTCACCTGGATTAACAATAACCAAAGAGCGTAGCACGGCAACCCACCCTGTCAGAGTTGTTATTCCAATTGTGATTCCAATGATGATTTTTTTGATTGACATGGTAATTATTTATCTCCATTTGGGAATAGCCACAGTAAGTTTGAGGAATACAGATATGGCGATACATATTTATCCAGAAATAAAGATTGGTTAATTCAAGGGGTAGTGGAGTTTCTTATATACCCCACTGCTCCGCAATCCTTTAGCAACTGGTATATTCTTCCAGTGCCAAATACAGGGTTTTGAGGTATTCATTGTCGAGATTTTTCAGATTTTCCAGTTTACCGCTCCCTTGAAGCTCGTAATACAGAATGTCCAGCAAGGGCTTCTCTATCCAGGGCAACATTTTTTCAAGTTTGTTACGCAGTAATTGATAATACATAGGCATTTTTAAACTCTCCTTTTTACTGGTGTTTATCAGCGAGGTTTTTTAACTAGGCTATTACACAAACTCCTAATAACCTCGTTAAAGCTGGGCTAAGATTCATCTTAGTTTTACTTAAGAAACTTTTTGTGCTAGCCTACTCGGCTTGTTTTGGTAGTAATTTAAAAGCAAATCTGGCAAGACATCATCAACTACTTTGGAGTCAGGGGTAACGCCATACTGCTCTTTTGCCCAATGCACGATTGTAGTTAATAACTTCTGCTTTGCTGGTTGGTGGCGGCGATAAACTGTGCTTGGATTAACTTTCAGGAGGGGAGCAATGGAGCGATCGCTTAATCCTTGTCCATATTTCAGTGTGAAAATGCCAGCGGTTGTCTCATTCAGGTTTTCTATATGTTCGTGTAACAATTTATGCAAATCATCAGCTGCGTCTTTCATTGCTAAGTTGTCCAATAAGTCATCAGGTGAAATTTCCTCTTTTGGTAATAAAAAGTGGTATTCCCGTAAAGCCTTAATGCAGTTGTTGAAGTACTGCAAAATTTTGTTATCATCAATATTCCCCCCCCGAGCTTCGGGGGGCTGGGGGGGATTTTCCACTAACTCAGAAGGCTGTGATTTGTTGTATATTTTCGCCATTTTTTGTAATTGTTCAGCATTGGGTGCTGGTAAAGCCTTTCTGCCATTTGTTCGGCAAGTAGTATAGACTTCTTTAAAGCATTGCCACGCTAGTAAGTGATTCGTAACCAGTGGCTCACGGTAGCAAGTTTCTAGGGCAGTTTTTAATGTCTTTTTACTGCACTGCTTTAATAGGCTCCAGTCGGAATACTTCAGACATTTTGCATTGCCATCAAAGACTACATCGCGGATTTTGCCTTCAATTCTTTTGAAAACATACCTTTCTATTGGCTGCTGGGGGTCAAATTTATGAAAAAACTTTTCTAAATCCATGACAAATTCTGAGCCGATTTGCAATAAATCAGCTAAATCGTATTGAACTTGGGGATAATGCTGAAATGCTTTTAACTGACGATGAACTATTTTGGCTGCCCAGTAGGCGACATGAAATAAATAAGCCTGCAAATGCTTACGTGCTAGTGGGTCTGCTTTGTTACTATAAAAATACTCAGCCCAAAACTCGCGATTTTCAGCGGCATACAACTTTACCAGTTCTTTCATGTTTTTGGTCAAGTTTCCCTGGGATAGGGAAAAAACACGGTCGCCGTCCTGTATTGTTAAATATTCTGTAAAATACTTGCTCGCATCTCTTTCTGGTTTCTCATTCCTTCGCATTTTACTACCCTCTTAAGCCAGACTATTACTATGCTAGCTTGTGATTTTAGTTTTGTCAAGACATAAAAAAAAATTAATTGTTAACTAAGCTCGTGATAAGCTAAGATAGAGTTAAAATTAACTTAAGACTTGATTAGGGCGAATAATAATGGATTTAGACCAAATACTAGAGTTGGTAAATAGAGAACTGGTCAAACACGGGCTGAAACCTCTCAATGAGGCTGAAATAACTGTATTGCGAGGCTCGCTTCAGGGTAAGAACTATGACGAGATTGTCCAGGAGTCAGAGTATAGCGAGACTTACATCAAACAAACAGCAGGCCCTAAGCTTTTCCGAACCCTATCAGAAGCATTGGGTAAGAAAGTAACTAAAACTAATGTTCAAGAAGTAATAAAGTCACTAGATATAGTTACAAGCCAGAACAAGGGGGGGTCAGGGGGGGTCTTTCCTTTTCTTAAGGCGGGTGAGTCAGACAGGGTTTTCTTCTGTGGAGACGCTCCGAGTACGGTTGTTTTTGTTGGCAGAGAAAAGGAACTCGGAAAACTCAAGCAATGGGTGGTACAGGATAAAGCTGTGTGTCGTTTGGTATCCCTTCTGGGTATGCCAGGAATTGGTAAAAGCTTACTCGGAAGTAAGTTAGCTCGCGATATTGAAGATGATTTTAAGATGGTTATCTGGCGATCGCTTCGTGAGGACTTACTCCCAGTACAATTGTTGACTGACTTAATTCAAACAATTGCTGACAGTTTGCCATTGGGAATACCAGAAATCCAGAAGCTCCCAGAAAACTACTCCTCAGAGCAGTTTTCTCACTACAAAAATCAGCATTTAGAATACATTCAGGGACTCATAAATTATCTGAGAGAGTACCGTTGTCTGGTAATCTTGGATGACTGGGAAAAGATTATGAAACCTGGGGATTTTGCGGGGGATTATGAACCCAAACATAAGCCCTACGGAATGCTGCTACAACGGCTAGGAGAAGAAGAGCATCAAAGTTGCCTGGTAATAACCAGTAGGGAAAAACCCAGAGAAGTTGCCATTTTAGAAGGAGAAAAGCTCCCAGTGCGCACATTACAACTGAAAGGGTTAGGGGAAGCGGCTCAAGAAATTTTGTCTTCTAAGCAATTAAAAGGAGAAAATGGATGGGATGAATTAATTAGAATTTATCAAGGGAATCCCTTGGCTTTAAAGCTAGTAGCATCACCGATTCAAGAGCTATTTGGTGGAGATGTAGAACAATTTATTTGTCAAACAAGTGCAAGTGGAATTATTATGAGTTTCCCCCAACTCATTGCCAATCATTTGGAAAGGTTGACAGCGAAGGAAACTAAGATTATTTATTGGTTAGCAATTAAACCTCATGGAATTGATACTCTCCAATTGCAGGAGCTAGAGGAAGATGATGCCTTTTATGAAGCTATCACATCTCTAGGATGGCGATCGCTTATTGAAAAAAACGATTCAGGTAAATTTTTCCTTCAGCCTGTTGTCAGAGAGCACGTCACTAAACAACTTGTTAAATTGGTGACTGATGAGATTTTAAACTATCAGCAAAATAAAAATCTAAACTTGCTTGCAAGCTACAATTTTATTACGCTTGACAACACGAAAACTATGCTCAGTAACCAGAAGGAAGTTCGCTCCATTTTATCTTTGATAAAAGAGAGGCTGAATCGGCAGGTTACTGCTGAAGAAATAAAAATAATACTTCAAGATAATTTACCGAAGCGAGTTAAGGAAAACTTAACCAATCTACTGGCTGAATTTAATAAAAACTAAGTTCAATTAGAGGCGAATATGCTAGAACAAGGAAAAACATTTCAAAATGTCTATAAAATTATCAAAAAATTTGAACCCAAGCAAACAGGGGCTTTTGGAGAAAATTATCTGGCTGAAAAAACAGATCTTTTTAATGAACAAGTTGTCATTAAAAGATTTGCACCGCTCAATCCAAATCCTGCCACCTTAAAAGATGCTCAACGATTATTTAATAATGAGGCAAAGATGCTTCACGAATTAGGAAAAAACCACGACCAAATACCCAGGCTAATTGCTTATATTGAGGATGAGAGGGAATTTTATATCATTCAAGAATATATAGAAGGTAATGATTTAAGCCACGAACTTGAGGAAAAATGGAACGAAGACAAGATAATTGAATTGTTGCTAGATTTGCTGCCAGTTCTTGAATTTGTTCATGCTAAAGGCGCAATTCATCGAGACATAAAACCTGCTAATTTGATTCGACGCAACCGAGATAATAAAATTGTTTTAATTGACTTTGGCGCAGTCAAAATTGTCAACCGACCTGATTTAGAAAATCAAGCTGGTGTCGATTTAACTACTCAAACAATTGTAGTTGGAACTTTACCCTATATGCCACTGGAACAATTGCATGGAAGACCTTGCTTCTGTAGCGATATTTACGCCTTGGGAGTTACCGCCATTCAATTTCTAACTGGTCAATTACTATTGAACCTGAAAGAACAAGAAATCGAAGATATTCAGGAATATTTGCAATCAGCAGGAGTGAGTGAGAAGCTGGCTTCGATTTTGAGCAAAATGGTTGAGGAAAACTGGCGGAATCGGTTTCAGAGTGCGCCAGAAGTACTAAAAGAATTTAATAAAATACAGTTGCCATATTTTGTTTTTACACCGTCGCCAGAACATACTCCCCGACTTCTTCCTCTTGATAATTGGCGTGGAAAATTAACAAGAAATAGGACTTAGACAAGGGCGATCGCCCTTGTCCGTACCAAGCCAAGTGGCAATACAAAGAACAAGGCAGCTTTTCAGATACAATACGAGGGATAGCCGAAAAGCAGGGGTATTACGGATAATGCCAGTATTGATTCAATCTGATATATTTGTAGAGTTTCTTACCAACGGAGAAACTGCCACACAGATTCAAGAAATATGCCAATTAATACGAGACGGCGAACTTCAAGCTTATGTAACAGAAACTACTTTAACTAGGGTTTTTTCCGAAATGAGGGAGAAAAAGGCGCTGGAATTTATTCTATTTGAACTTCCTTTCCATGTTTGTAGAAATAATAATGACATTCTAAACTTAGCCTATGAATTGATGATAGACGACTTTGAAATAGCCTTAAATGTGGCTTATGCTCTCCAACTAAAATTGACAATTATTACTCAAAATAATCACAGTTTATCTCAAAGTTTACTCACTAATTATCCTCAAGTTCGGATTAGATCAGCCCCTGATTTTCTAATAGAAAAAAATTGTAGTCAACTGGGCAATTTGCTGAGACAAAGAAATTTTCATGCAGCAAACCAAGAAACAATAAGGGTTTTACAGCGAGCAGCAAATGAAAATGACACCTGTCAAATAACTATCCCAGTACTAAAAAAAATACCTCATGAATATCTGCGCTTAATTAACCAATATTGGTTAGAAGCGTCAGGTGGAAAGTTTGGTTTCAGCACACAAAAAACTATTTGGCACCAAGTAAAATCAAACCCCAACTTTAGGGAAACTGTTACACAATTTTTCGCTCAAGTTAGATGGGAATGGGCAGAAGAAAAACGTAGTGTAACTCAGAGAGAAATTCCTTCAGGAGTTGAAATGCCAATGGGATATTTTCCTTTAGCGATCGCCAATCTGAATAACCTTACAGGTTTCTTTTTTGTTTTAGATGATTTGTTTTCTCACAACTTTGATTAACAATATAAAAAAATAAACCATGAGTATAGACAGTTTGAGACAAGAATTAGAGAAGTTTTATTACCTCAATAACAGAGAACCTAATGCTGCTGAAAAAAAGCGGATTCAACAAAACCACCGTGTGTTAGCACCAGAAGCAAATCGAATTTTCAATGATGTACTGACTAAATATAATGCACAAAAGCTAAGATGGCAGACGAATCGGAATATATGGCAAAATTATTTCATAAGTTTAAAAAACATTATCAACCCGCAAACTCGTAGTTTTGATATTCAACAACTTTCTGAGTTGGAGAATACTCTAGAAGCTACTGGTTTAACACCAGAAGAGTTTAATTGGATTCAAGAGAAAGTAATTCTCTCACTACAAAAAGTAGGACCAACGCCACCACCGCCATGGCTAAGGCGTTGGCAAATAATCTTGTACATTCTTCTGGGATTTCTTCTAGCATTATTGCTTCCTCATCTCATGACAAATAAAGACAAGTTAATTAATTTTATTCTCCCACCAGTTCCAGTTGTTATCACAGATTTTTGCCCAACAACTACTCTTTTAAGTTGCGGAGAAAAAGCAAACTTTGTTAATTTTCCAAAAAACCAGCCATCTCTACCAGAAGAGGTAGATGGTAGAACAGCATTCAGCAATACTAAATATGAAGAAGCTGTAAAGTCACTGAAAATAGCATGGCAAAAAGAAGGAGATCCTTCTATATTAATCGCACTATCAAACGCCCAAGTTTTACTTGATATACAGGAAAGAAGAATCAGCAAAGATCGGGTATTTACTTTAGTTGCACAAATTCCTTATGGTGATAGCACAACTAATCAAATGCCAAATTGGATTCCCCAGAATTTTTTGATGGGAGTAGCTTGGAAACAACAGGAGTTTAATCAGAAAAATCCATCTAATTTTAAACTAATGGTTTTGATGGCTGACGATAAAAATGACCGAAATCAGGCACAAACTGTCGCCAACGAGATAGTAAATACCAAAAATATTCTAGGAGTTATAGGGCCCTACAGCAGCTCAATTGCGACTTATATTACTGGGATTTTTAGCAAAGGAAAGTTAGTTTTGGTATCTCCAAGCAGTACAACACCAGAATTAATTTTTGACCCGAATCAAGTTCCCAATAGGGAATTTCTTTTCCGCATAGTATCTCGATTAGATAAAAAAGCTACACAAGACTTAGCTAATTATCTAGTAAATATTAAAGGGTTTAAAAAATTTATCATTTTTACAACAACAGGGGAGTCTTTTGGCGTACAGTACACAGAGGATTTTAAGAAACAATTAGGTTTATTAAATATCACGGATATCACAGAATATTTGCTTGCAGAACAAACCCAATCAACAATTGACACATTCAAGCGCCAATACGATCCGCAAACAACTGCTTTCTTGATCAGCCCCCATGCGCACACGGATAACAAAGAAAACCTGAGAAAAATCGACTTGATAAATTATAACCAAGGGTTCTTTTTCATGGGTGGGAGTAATACTGTTTTCACTCCCGATGTTTACAATGGTAAAGTTGATCCAAATTACATAGAGGATAAATTAGTAGTAACCGTTCCCATTTTTCCTACACCAGCGCAACTAGAAAAGTGGCAAGAATTTCTCACAAGTACTGAAGTAAGCCAAAATGTGATAACTCAGAGTACCGAAGAATTAGCTTGGATAAATATTCTAGCCTTCGATTCTACACAAGTATTCATAGAAGCGATTACAAGGCTTTTGGAAGAGAAAAAACCAGTGACGCGCGCAGGAATACATACAATGTTAAAAAGTAACTTCAAAACAGAGGGTTTAACAGGTGCGATCGCATTTGATGAAAAGGGCGATCGCGTGGAAGCTTTCAACTCTCTGATTAGGCCAGATTGTTCTTCAGGTACTTGTAAATGGGTTGAAGTTCCATATTAATCAAAGCCAGAAACTCCATCACCGCCGTCAGCAACTCTTTTGATTTCAATAAGGAATATAATCCACAGTATTGAACCATTCATCATGGTTAGAGGCTGAGGCAATTAGTTCCAAATCCTTGACAAACTGTCCAATAGTTCCTCCCAACTGGTGACCGAATATCAAACCCGCAAACGGTTTTCCCAGACGCTGCCAATTTTCAGCCATTGCTTTAAAGCGAATATCTTGGGTAAAAATCACCCGTCCAAGAAAATTAGCACGTTCTAAAAGTTCATCATCCGCCAATTCTGCCGAACCATCTTCAATAGCTGTAAGCACATCTATCTGACGACGACGCAACTGAACTGTAATTGCTTCTGGCACATGAACATCCATATACAATCGAACCGCCATTTAAATCAGACCTTTTGCTCGCATACGGATAAAAAATGGTGTAGGTGAAGCAAGAGATTTTTCCTGTTGTACTTGCTCCCACTCTTGGCGAATTTCTTGCTCAATTTCCTCTTGATTATCTAAATAGTATAACATCGCTGCATGGACTTCTGATAATTTGAGATAAGGATGCTGACGGCACATTTCCTCAGCAGACCAACCATAAGCAATATAGTCCATGACAATTTGAGCCACACGGACGCGTTTGATTCGCTGCAATCTTGCTGGTTGACCCCCCAAGTTGTCAATATGAGGATAAATTAGTGATGTCATGTTATTTCAGCTTTTATAAACGGGACTGGCCGGAGTCGAACCGGCGGCCTAGCGCTTAGGAGGCGCTTGCTCTATCCTTCTGAGCTACAGCCCCAAGTTATTTTCTATAATAGCACTTCTATTTACTCCAAAGATCATCCCAGGGGCCGCCACCAACTTCTAAACCGCAAAGGTCACTACTCGCTGTTAGAATAGTTTTCCCTTGACGCGATCGCAATGTTAGAGTTAACTCACCTTTCATTGTATCGCGACAACAGAAAATTAAACCCTGTTCTGTAGGCGCACGGAGGGGAGTACCTGGTAAATCTGTTATTCCTTTAATTTCCACTTCATAATTTTGATTTTGGGCCTGCATTTCCCAGCTCCCCCAAGGTTGAATTTGCCAGCTTACTTGAGCATTCCAGGGTACAAACTCATAAAATTCCCCCTGATAATGAATCCCAATCATAGCTACAGACTCCATCCACCATAACACAGATCTTCTGCCGCCACCAGCAGTTAAAGCCAAATCTGGTTGATCGGTAAAACTATTGCAATTAAACCAAAACCACTTTTGAGGGAAAGAGCGACCCCAGTTTTTTTCCCCATAAGCTGGGGCATTTTCAAACTCATAGAGTTTCCCATTCCAATCAATATAACCCGTTGCCAGACCATGAGCCATTAAAATTTGCCATCCAGGTTCAAAAATTGGTAGATAAGATAACCAACCACCAGTAGATTTTTGGGGGAGTTGGGGGTTGCCCCAGCCATAAGATGGTTGAATTTCATAGTACCACCGACAAGAGTTATTACTCCCAGGATCGTGAATAAAACCTTGATTAAAGTCTGCTGTTGCTTGATAACCTTGTTGAATATGCCGCTCAAACTCAGTGCGGCTGAGTAGTTTTGGCGGAATTTTTAAATCAGTTTTGCCCCAATGACCTAAACCTAAAACTTCTTTACTAGCCCAAAATTTGCCCACATCAGGAAAAGTGCGACAGAGATATTCATCTTGTGGGGCTAATACTTGGGCTGCACCACCACTGTAGGGATTTGGTTTTTCGATAGAATACATAAAAGCGAAAGTTTCACCCACAGGCAAAGTAACACGATAGTACCAACCTTCAAAAAAGCGCTGATTACTACCATCTCCATGATAGCCACTGTGGGGGGTTTGCAGAAATTTAGTCATGTCTTCTAATTTAAAATCTTCCAGGAATAATTCTCACAATCAGAGTAACAATGCTAGTTATCACAGCTACTATTATAGGAATAATTAGAGATTTTACCCCTTTTAAATCTCCCATATCTGCGGTTAGAGTACTCACTTCAGTCTCAATTTTCTCCATTCTCTTTTCCATATTTCCCATTCTGACATCCAGGTTTTCTTGCTTAATTTTTATCTCTGTGATGTCTTTTTGTACGGTGTCAATTTTCTGCTCAACCTTATCAATTTTCTGTTCTAGCTTAACGAGGATTTCTTTTAAATCCATTTCTACTGTAACGGTCATAGTTTACTTCTCCTTGTAAAATAGTAGCTCTTTCCAATTTTAACAAAAATTCTAATCCCCAGATTAGAATCTTCCAGGAATAATTCTCACTATCAGAGTAAGGATGCTAGTTATCACAGCTACTATTATAGGAATAATTAGAGATTTTACCCCTTTTAAATCTCCAATATCTGCGGTTAGAGTACTCACTTCAGTCTCAATTTTCTCCATTCTCTTTTCCATATTTCCCATTCTGACATCCAGGTTTTCTTGCTTAACTTTTATCTCTGTAATGTCTTTTTGTACGGTGTCAATTTTCTGTTCTAGCTTAACAAGAATTTCTTTTAAATCCATTTCTACTGTAACGGTCATAGTTTACTTCTCCTTGTAAAATAGTAGTTCTTTTCAATCTTAACAAAAATTCTAATCCCCAAATTAGAATCTTCCAGGAATAATTCTCACTATCAGAGTAAGGATGCTAGTTATTACAGCTACTATTATAGGAATAATTAGAGATTTTACCCCTTTTAAATCTCCAATATCTGCGGTTAGAGTACTCACTTCAGTCTCAATTTTCTCCATTCTCGTTTCCATATTTCCCATTCTGACATCCAGGTTTTCTTGCTTAACTTTTATCTCTGTAATGTCTTTTTGTACATCTTTGATTTGTTCTTCTGTATTTTCGGCTAGTTTATCGATTTTCTCATCTAACTTATCAATTTTATGTTCAATCTTAACAAGAATTTCTTTTAAATCCATTTCTATTGTAACAGTCATACTTACCTTCTCCTT
>JADQBC010000120.1 GCA_016903655.1 Gomphosphaeria aponina SAG 52.96 = DSM 107014 | reverse complement strand
ATCTCTTAAGGCTGCTTTAGCTGCTGCTGGCACTTCCCAGTAGGCGTAAGCACTGCGACAGTCACGGGGAACCAGAATAAGCTGACTGGTTTCTGGTGCTTGAGATCGAGGGGAGAAGAAAGTGGTAGTAGCTGCTGCTGCTGCTGCTGCTGCTGCACCTGGAATTATACGGGCGACTGTGGTAGTAATGTTGTCTTGAGGCACTTCAGGGGGACAAGCAGGGACTCGTACAGGTGAAGATCGAGCGATACTTAACCAGTCATTGTTAGCGGTTAAGTAACCTAATTCGGCTAGATAATCCCTGTTATCTAGGGGAATGGTAACGTGCTTGTCTTGTTCTTCTTCTGTACAGTCATAAACTTGTAGGTTTTCTGTTCCTATACTGTCCGCTTCAAGAATCCGCAATTGCAGCCTTTCTCCACCTTGGCGCTTTAGTTCAGTTTGGCGCTTTGCGGGAACTTCCCAATAAGCGTAGGCTTCCCGACAGTTTCGTGGGGTGAGAATAATTCTACTGGTGGGAGGGTCAGCCAGGGGAGGTGGTGGCACAACTCCAGGTACTACTGCTGCTTCTTGATTTTTGGGTAACAGAAACCAAGCTAGTCCGCCTAATAACCCTAGTAAGGGCAGCAATAAGATCCACCAGGGAAAACCTCGGGCTGCTCCTGGATCTGTTTCTGTTGTTGCTGCTGGAGGTGGAGCTTGTGCTGTTTCTGCGGGGGGAGTTTCTGTAGTTTCTGTGGGGGGAGTTTCTGTAGTTTCTGCGGGGGGAGTTTCTGTAGGAGTAACTTCCGTACCGGGTAGATTGATTTTAAGGAAAGCTGCAATCAGCGGAGTGGTTTTGGTTGCTTCATAGATAAAGTAGCGAGGTTGGGAGAAAGGATATCTTTCATCATCGGGAAGGGTATCGTGCATGGGCAGGATTTTAATGTTGTCTTGGTTTTCCTGCACTTGTTCATAAATTGCATAGCTGATCCCATCTGGACCGAGTTCGTTAATAGCAGCTTCGAGAGAGTCATCTGTTAGTTTGATAGCATCTGGGCTACTGTCAAAAGGAGCTGTTTGGAAGATTGCGTATTGTTCCATGGATCTGCGCGCTCCATTAGATTCTGGGCGATCAATTACACGAATTGGCCCTGGGGAACCACCTATTTCTGACCAATCTTTAATTTCCCCGCGAAAAATTTTGACAAATTGCTCGTCAGTTATGCTTTGGTTAAACGGATTGTCTTTCCCGACGATAATGGCGATTTTATGGCGCTCAAGGGCGATTTCTTTGAGTCCCTCTGCTTTTTCAGCTTCCGTCAGGGGGCGACCAATAGCACCTACGTCTGTCTCTCCTTCAAGGAGAGATTTCACTACATTGTCATTGCTATCAATGATTTCTATGTTGGCGCTGTTATCTGGAGAAGATGTTTCAAAGCTTTCTTTGTATTCTTCAGAGGTTGGCTCCATTTCGTGGGAGCTGTGGACTTTTACTTGTGTTCGAGCAGGAATTTCTTCGGCAGTCTGGGCGAAGGTGATACTGGTTTTTGGCGAGGAAGGCACCCATTCTGGGGAAACGGTGAGAGCAACCAGAAGAGATATGGTGGCTAAAGAACTTTTTTTGTAAAAAGAAATACTTGTCATTTATCAAATATTAATTATTAGTTATTAATTATCAGTTGTTTTTTGTCGTCAGCCGCTCAATTAACTAATGACTAATGACCAATTTATCCCAAGTACAGGGTAACTGATTTTATGCCCGTATTTTCCCACAAAAAGGTAAAATTTTTCCACTCACAAATATTTTTTTAAGATTTTACTCGTAATACTCCAAGTATTGCGTAACTAACTGGTGTGCATAGTGCTCAAATACCTCAAAAAACTTGCAAAAGTTCTGGGGTAACTGACAACTGCACTCGTGTTCCTACTGGGATGTTATTACCTGCGCCTACACGAGCGTGTAATTTTTTCCCTGAAGCGGTTTCTAAGCAGTAGCGATATTCCCGCCCCAAAAAGTGCCGCTCTCGCACTATTATTTTGGCTCTTTCGTCTGGTTTGAGAATAATATCTTCTTGTCTTAACATTAATTCGCCACTGTTTAATGAGTTGTGCTGGTTAATTTCCCAAACTCCTATTTCTGTTTCCCAGAGCTTTCCTTGACGTTTAGCTGGGATAAAATTAGCTTGGGTGACAAATTCTGCTACAAAGCGGGTGGCGGGTTTGGTATATATTTCTTCTGGCGTACCTAGTTGTTCTAGGTTGCCTTCTCGCATTACTCCTATTTTATCGGAGATGGCTAAGGCCTCTTCTTGGTCATGGGTGACAAAGATAGCTGATGTTCTTGCTGCTTTGAGAATGCTACGCACCTCGTGGCGCAGTCGCTCTCGCACTTGTACGTCTAGATTACTTAATGGTTCGTCTAAGAGCATTAAAGCAGGTTGGGGTGCTAAGGCTCTGGCTAGGGCGACTCGCTGTTGTTGTCCTCCAGATAGTTGGTGGGGATACCGTTTTTCTAGTCCCCCTAGTCCTACTAATATGAGTACTTCTGCAACTCTTTCTTTGATTTGTTTTTGACTGAGGCGTTCTTTTTTCCTTTTTAACCCAAAGGCGATGTTTTCGCCTATACTCAGATGGGGAAAGAGAGCATAGTCTTGGAAAACCATTCCTGTATTGCGTTTTTCTGGGGGCAGCCAACTAAGAGCGCCTGCTACTTGTTTTCCTGCGATGCAAATTGTGCCGCTTGCAGGTTGTTCAAATCCTGCAATAATTCTTAATAGGGTGGTTTTACCACAGCCTGATGGCCCTAGTAATCCGAGTAATTCTCCTTCTTCTAGGGTAAAGCTGACGTTGGTTACTGCTGGATATGAGGTTGGGGAAAATTGCTTGGTGACACTCTCTAGATTAAGAATTGCAGGTTGTTTCATCTCTTTGGTATTTATTTAATTCTGGGTTTGGCCTCATCAGGCAGAAAGGTTACCATATATCCAGGGTGGGCAGTGCCTACACTTGAGCTGGTGTGTTGTTGTTTAAAATAAGTCCTGTTTCCTGATGTCGGTAGGGGCTTGTAGGGGCGGTTTTTGATTTAAAGATGTCGGTTGGGGTTATTAGGTTATCCCTAAACCCGCCCCTACAAGCCCCTACAAATTATCTAGGAATCTTTCTCAACTATCTCCGCTAAATATAACATTTTTTCTCGCTCTAAATAAGAAAAGTTCTCAAAAAATTTGATGTTGTTGCCGATAGATGTGATCCTGGTGCCGAGAGGGGCGGAATATAAGGCTGTTTGTCGTGGACTCAGCTTGAGTAACTCGCCTCAACCTGAAGTTATGCCTATTCCTGTGGGGATTAATGCTTTAACTGGGTATTTGACTAATTATGAGTTAAAATCAGTGGTGTTATTGATGGGTTTGTGTGGCAGTCTTAGCCCTCAGTATGTTGCTGGAGATGTGGTAATTTGTCGGGAGTGTGTAACGAAGGAAGGGAGTTGGGAGTGCGATCGCCGGGTGACTTCTCTGCTTGAGGAAAGGTTGGGGGTGGCTCAGGTGCGGGGTTATACAAGCGATCGCTTAATTTGGTCGGCTGGGGAAAAACGCCAGTTAGGGGAGTTACTCCAAGCTCAGGTGGTTGAGATGGAAGGAGTGGCTGTGTTGAAAAATTTGCCCCAAGTAGCAATAGTAAGGGTGGTGAGTGATGATTGTTTTGGGGATATTCCCGATCTTACTCCTGCTATTAGTGCTGATGGTTCTCTACTCCGAGTCAAATTAGCTACTACTATGTTAAGAAATCCTTTGGCTGCAAGGCGACTGGTTTGGGGTTCTTTCAAAGGCTTACATAAGTTACAATTAATTACAAAAAAAATATTTGAGGAGTAATTTCCCCTGCTATTGAAAGGAGGAGGGGGAAGAATTTAGGCGTTGCTGAATTGAAGCATGAAACCTTAAAGTGGGGAGAGGGTTTGAGTTAGGTTAGGAGTTTTTATACTAAAATAATTTATTACTCAATTCAGCAACGCCAGAATTTAAAACTACAGGGGATCTGTGGTAAGGTGGGGTTGGGGTTGTTGTGGGGGGAAACCAGATGAGTAAACGGGCGCTATTGCTGGTAAATCGTCATGCTCGCAAGGGGCAGAATAGTTTGGCTGTGGCAGTGGAAGAGTTGAATGCTCTGAATTTTGAGTTAATTGTAGTACCAACAAAAAGTTCTGCCGATTTTCCCCAGTTGGTTCGTAAACACCAGGAAAAGGTGGATCTGGTGATTGTGGGGGGGGGAGATGGTACGCTGAATGCAGCGGTGGATAGTTTGGTGGCAGCTAAATTACCTCTGGGTATTTTACCCCTGGGAACTGCTAATGATCTGGCTCGCACTCTCGGTATTCCTCTGGCTATGAAAGCAGCTTGTCAGGCGATCGCAGCAGGGGAGCTTAAATATATTGATTTGGGTTGGGTAAACGGCAAACTTTTTTTTAATGTTGCTAGTCTGGGATTGAGTGTGAAAATTACTGAAAGTCTCTCTCAAGGGGCAAAACGTCGTTGGGGAGTTTTGGCTTATGCTCTTAGTGCTATCAAGGTGATTACGAAAACTCGCCCTTTTCATGCCACTATTCGCTTAAATGGGGAAACTCTCAAGGTGAAAACGATTCAGATTGCTGTAGGTAATGGCAAGTATTACGGAGGAGGTTTGGCGATCGCTTCTGATGCGGCGATCGATGACCAGCGGTTAGACTTGTATAGTCTGGAGGTAAATTCTTGGTGGCAAATGTTTCCCCTACTGTGGACTTTACCCAAAGGAGAGCAAGCAATTCATTCCTGGGTGCTCACTGGGGAGAGTCAGGAAATTGAAGTTGTTACCCGTAAATCTTATGTAATTAACACGGATGGAGAAATTACTACCCAAACTCCTGCTATTTTTCGGGTAATTCCCCGCGCTTTGGGTGTGTTTATGCCCATTACTGCTAAAAATTAATCAAGAGTATGAAGGCGTTGCTGTTTGCCTAATGCTTTGAAGGCAACTGAAGGGCGTTGCTACTTCTTTATGCATGAGACATGAGGGCGAAAGGTTGATTTTTTCCAAAATACAGATTGATATTGAGCGCTTATGTTAGTTTCCCACTCATGTCTAGGGTTGATTTTTCCATTACTAAAATGGGGGCAATGACATTTAAGGCATCAGGAATACACTCTATTTCTATGGGGCTACTGCCGATAATTTCCCCATCTAGTACTACTTTTTGCGGGGGATATGTGGTAACTTTGATTTGTTTGGCTCGCAAACAAACTATATCCTCTCGCTGTGTGGCAGTACCAAATAAACCTGCCCCAAACAAACTGGTTAATGTTTGCATTGCTTGAATTTTTGACTCCTGAGCTAAAACTATTATTACTTCTAATAAACCATCATTGATGAGTAATTCTCCAAACCCCTGGGCTAATATGGAGGTGGTTGGTGCTGCATTGGCAATGGTTACGGCTTCTGCTGTAAAAACGCTCTCCACTCCGTCTATTTCGATGTAGGTTTCAAATGGCTCTTGCTTTGTAACTTGATTTACTCCTGCCATAATGTATGCCAATTGCCCCCAACGGTTTTTTGCTTGCCGATCTGCTTTTTCTATGGTTTCTGCTTCGTAACCTATGCCAGCTAGGAGAATTAGAGGGCGCCCTTGACAACGGGCTGCATCTACTTGGCGGGTTGCACCTGCAATTATGATATCACAAGCGCCTAAGATTGTGGTGGGAATGCCTAGGGCAACGGCAAAAGCATTGGCAGTGCCTCTGGGAATTATGCCTAAAGCTATGTTACTTCCCATAATTTCTCCTGCAACGGCTGAAACTGTACCATCTCCTCCTGAGGCAATGATTATTTCTGACTCAGAAGCGATCGCATCTTGGGTTAATTCTTCTGCTGTTATTTCTGGGGTTGTTAAACATACTTTTAATTCAATATATTGTTCGAGGCTTTTTCTAATTAATAATAAGTCTTGTTGGCTATTATTTTGCCCAGCAACTGGGTTAAATATGAGGTGAGCAAAACGAGATGAGGTGAGACCAACTACTATTTTTTCGGCTGTGGCAATATTTGTTGCTAAGGTGATATTATGCAGGTGGCAAATTCGAGAGAGGATGGTAAAGTCTGGTTCTTCAGCATCAGGATAGGGGTCAACCAAAAAAAATACTGCTTTGATTTCACCTGTGGCTACTTTTGCTGCTATTTGTATTTCTCCTCCTAAGGTTCCTGGTAATACTTTTTCTACCTGTAATTCAGTGCCTTGTTCTATTTTCCACCCTGTATTTTCTGTGGCAATTAAGTTATATCTGCTGAAAATTTTTGCGTGTTGTTTCAAGAAGTTGACTAGCTCTTGTTTTTTCCGATTATGGGCGATGAAAGCGATGGTTGACATGGTTAATTTTATCTAGCTCCCTTATCATTTATTTGGCTGCTTTTTTTATCAACTGGGATAAACTCTGCCTTTCCAATTACCTCCTTTTCCTTGTCCATGTTTTAGAGCTGAGTCTATGGTCATTAGGGTATAAAGTAAGGAGACAATTGGTAAGGAAAATGCCCAGATTGGTGATATTTGATATAATTTGAGGGTAGGCAGGTAAGCTACTGCCATTAAGCTCCAAGCTGCTAAACCTGTAATTGCTACTATTTTATTTCCTAGAATTATCCCTAATAATAAACTGAGAGGAGGTACTAAATAAACTAAGGTCATGCCTAGGATTGTGCCTAATAATAATAGGGGAGAATAGTTAAGTTGGGTGTAAGCGGTGCGAGCTACCATATCCCAAATGGTTTTTAAGTCAGGATAGGCTCGTAAACTGCGGGTTTTCTCCGTTAAACCTAACCAAATATTATTGTTATTAGATTTTACTGCCTTGGCGAGGGCGCAGTCATCGATTAATGCTTGACTTACTGCTTTTATTCCTCCAATTCTTGTTAATGCTTCCCCCTGAATTAAAATACAGCCTCCCGCAGCAGCAGCTATTTTTTTCTTGGGGTTATTTACCCAGGGAAAGGGGTAAAGTTTTTGGAAGAAAAATACGAAGGCTGGGATTAAAAGTCTTTCCCAAAAGCTCTCACATCTTAATAGTACCATTAAAGAAACTAATTCTTTCTTTTCTTTTTCGGCTTTGATAACTAACTCACGTAAGTTATTTTTTTCGTGTTCAATATCTGCGTCTGTCAGGAGAAAATAGTCGGGTTTTCCTGTATTTTCTATTCCTTGATTTATAGCCCAGAGTTTTCCTGTCCATCCAGGAGGTAAGGGTTTTGCTTCCATTACTTTGACTCCTAAATTCTTAGCAACTTCAGCAGTTTTGTCGGTGCTAGAATCATTGACAAGAAGGAGAGAAAATTTGCCTGGATAGTCTTGGTTGAGCAGCGATCGCAATGTTTTGGGCAATAATTCTGCTTCATTCCTAGCGGGAATTACTATCCCAATTTCTGGCCAGGTTGCTAATTTTTCTCCTGCCGTTTCTAAGCGTTGGTTTCCTTGCCAAAATTTCCCCCAAAACAATAATAAAAATAGCCAGATTATTAATGATAAACTTGTGATTAAGATGATAATTATTTCCATAAATTCTGTTAGTTATTTTTCACGATAAAACAGCCCAGGGGTAGGGCTGAAGAACAGTTTATCATATTTTGGCTTTGATGCACTATTCTAAGAGAGATTCAAATTCTGTACGCAGTGACTCTACATTAGCAACTCTGGCAACTAATAAATTTTCTTCTCCTAAAGTTTCTAATTCATGTTTCCAGTTGCGGATACTTTCTTCATGGGTAAGCCAAAATTTTACAATTGTATCAATAACCCGATCCCATTCCCAGTTGGGTTTTTGTGGGATGAGTTCCGTAGATTGGATTAAACTATCTAAACTACACTGATAACTTCCCAGATAAGCTTTACTCCGTTGGGGGTTTATTTCCAGTTGTTGCTGATAATAGAAAAAATTGAGAACTGGAGCTACGCCGATGATGTCAAATGTATAAAACATAACAAAATCCTCCAAATACTTGGCTTTAGCTAACAAGATTGTTAAGGCTAAAGGATGAATTATTTACTAACATTAACTTAATTTTCTTTGCCAGGGTACTCAATTTTAAGATTTGGTTAAGATTTAGGTTGACCCCATTGACATACCCCAAGCATTATAATTAAGATGTCACTTGCTAGAGAAGGGAATGAAAACCTTACTAATTTGGTTAATTCATGGTTACAGACGCTTTATTTCTCCTCTGTTTCCCCCCAGTTGTCGCTTTCAGCCAACTTGTTCTTGTTATGCCCTCGAAGCAATTGAAAGGTTTGGTATTTGGCGAGGTAGTTGGTTGGCAATACTTCGCTTGTTTCGCTGTCATCCTTTGCATCCAGGAGGTTATGATCCTGTACCTAAAAATTAATACTCTGTGGTGAGAATGCCCCCGCTATATTGCTCTAACAGAAACAACAAACTGCAATTAGCGGCGGGAATGCTCACCAAAAAAAACTGTGCGCCAGCACTCCAAAATTGCTAGCAATTTTGAATAAACTGTGTTATAACAGTCTAACAGGTCGAAGGTTAAATGCTTATGTTAATAGTAAAAGCGAAATTAAAAAACTGTTTGCCAGAACAGTACGCACTTATTGACGATGCCATAAAAACAGGGCAATATAACTAATTGTTAAACAAAGAGAGCATTTCTCGGTTGTACTGTCTTTTCTATTTCTGCTCCTAAAAGTCTTTGAGTCATTTTTAAATCATAACGTTGTTGCAAATTTAGCCAAAATTCTGGAGAAGTTGCAAAATAACGGGATAGTCTCAGAGCTATTTCTGGAGTAATTGCTTTTTTCCCGTTAATAATTTCCTCAATTTGGGATAAACTAATATGTAAAGCATCTGCTAACTCATTTTGCGTCATTTCTAATGGTTCAAGAAATTCATACAAAATAATTTCCCCTGGAGTTACTGGATTTAATTGTTTTGTCATGGTTGTATTTTAATGGTAGTCTATAATTTCAACTTCATAAGCATTATTATCAAGCCAAACAAAGCAAATACGCCATTTTTGATTAATTCTAGCTCTCCTTTTAGTGCTTCTAAAGGATTTCCAGGAGGCGATCGCAGTTCATTCAAATTAGTTGCTGCATTTAGTATTTCTAATTTTCGTCTCGCTGCATTTTCAATGTTTCTAAATTTAGGTATTTTTTCATCATTAAAAATCCCTTCGGTATCTTTGCAACAAAAAGATTTAATCATTTCAACTTATTATCTGCTTTTTATTATCAAGTTTTTTCATTGTTTTTTCATTAATAATTGTTCATTTTTCATTGACAACTTCTATTCATCTAAATTTAAACTTTCCCTGATGCTATGTACCATAATTCCCAGTATTTTGTTCAAGGAAGCTAAATAATACTCGCTCAAATCTATTTCTACCACTTTTCCCGTTAATCTGAGAAACTTCCAGTTAGTTCCAGACGTTACAGCGCCATAAATCCGAGAAATTTCCTGACCTTCACGTAAATTAAATATCTGAGCTGCGTACATTTCTGCTACACATTGACCAATTCCTCCTTTAAGATCTTCATTTTTAGCTTCTACTAACATCATTACAGGTGCGCTCACAAATAACTGCTCTAAACCGCTACTAAAAATAAAGTCACAATATCCATTTAATCCCAATTCCTGTTCCACAGTAAAATCAATCCCAGAAAATAGACTTATTTGAGATTGTAATTGTTTTCTAACTTCAATTAATATAGGAGTAATAATCATTTCTGAACGAGCTTTCTCACTATTACTCGCCAAAGCTAATGGTACATTATAATTTAAAATTTCACCAGTTATTTCACTACAGGTTAATTCTGGGGTAGCAGCAAATAATGCTGGCTTTTCGGAAGTGGTAAACTCAAAAGTTTTTTTGACTTTAGCTAAACTAAATTCACTGTACGGCATTTATGTCAAAAAGTAGTAAACACTTTAGGGATTCTGATAACTGTTATCTGAGTCCTACATTTCTAAACTGGACATAATTTACAGAGCTTGCAAATATTCCAGAATCAACAAGCGTAAGTAATCCAGCCGCAGCAGATAAGCTTTCATTAAGGGATATTTGCTTGTTGTATCGAAGTAAAGCAGGGCAATTGTGGGCAGCTCAAAAACTCTCATTTTTGCCAATCGCTCTACTGCCTCTTGCTCCAAATCTATCATACCTCGTGCTTGAATTTGACTGCCATACCCTCGGATTAAGACAGTTAACAGTTCGATTTCTTCTAAAACAGTAAATTCTTGCTCGTTGGCAGGAAACTCAGCAGCAATTGCTTTTCGCTCTTCTTTGGTATTTTGATAATCCACATTTAGCTGCTGTAACAAATTATTAATACCTTTTATAATATTTTGCTCATCTCGCTCTGTAATTGTTGCTTCACTCATCGTTAACTCCATAGGTAACAATTTTTTCTCCCCCAAATCTATCTAGACGTACAATCAAATATTCATGGCTTTTTCGATATACTGCTGAACCATCCCAACGAGAGCCTGTTTTCGGAACTCTTACTGCTCCTTTTTTGTTGAAGTTGTGTGCCTTTCGGAGAAATTTTAACCCATCGAATCCTTTTCTGGCAGCATGGTCTAAAATATTATGAGCTACGCTAATGTAAGTAGCAGCCTCCCACTCAGTTAGGTATTGCTTAATTTCGGCAATTTCTGAGGTTGTGTATCCTTGACATAGCTGTTCTAAAAAAGGATCAACGGGTTGTTCTTTCTGCAATTGTTTTCTCCATTCATGAGCCCCCAGAAGAAAGCTGGGCTGAGGAAACAGCCCAGCTACTACTAGAAAATATAAATGTTGTTGGCACTTAGAGGGGGATGACCTGTTGCTGCACCAGAATTGTTAGGCAGGTACTAATTCCTCTAAAATCCTAAACTGGACATGATTTATTGCCAATTCTCCAATAGATACTTTATCCTTAGTAACTGGCACTCCTCCACTCATCAGCCTTTCAAAAGATACCCCCTTAGCCATTTCCGCATGACACCAGGAAAGTCCCATAAAAAAGCGAGTGGGATAGGGTCCCCCTTCAAACACATCATCTGGGTTAGACTCCATTGGTAGCCACCCCCGTCCTGGTACATAAAACTCCATCCATACATGATTAAAATCGGGAATGAGAGGTATTTCTTTTGTAAAAGCATGAGCAGGACATTTGTAACGTCCAACTGTACGACTGGCAATCCCATTCAACCGCGATAAACCCAGCAATACTCCCAAATATTCACCACAGGAACCCACCCCCCGTTTTAGAGCAATATCTGGAGTATCAATATGGGGTTTAATTCCATAAGCCAGTTTATCATATACATAATTTCTAATGCTGTACATTTGCCGCAGTAAATTGGTTTCCTTTCCCACCGACTCTTTGGCTGCCCTTATAATTATACTTGTATCCATTGAAAGCTCATCATCATCCACCAAATAGCGCTCTTTATATTCTGGGGGCATTTCTGGGAGGTTTTCACATTCTCGCGGAGTTAATTGATATTTAATACTCCAGACTTCTAACAGTGCTTTCCAGCCAAAAATATAACGGTCTTTATCTGTCAGAGTATCAAATTTAAACACTGCTACCCGCTGACCATCAGTAACTTCTTCTGTAAACGGTAATCCCACTGCTTCTATTTTCTTGACTTGCTGGCGGTCTGTTTCCGCAGGTAAAGCTATCCGCCATTCTAAGTCTTTTAGTTCCACTTGGTCGAGGGGAGCAATTTCCTCCACATAATACATTTCTACCAAATAACCATTAGAGAGACAATAGCGGTTTGTTTCATCATAGTAAAAATAGAGCGGGTGGATAAAAGTGCGATCGCGGTATTGTAGTTCATAATTTGGTTCTAAATTCGGGTTATCCCTGATATATGGTTCTTGACCTGCATAAGCTACATATAATGTCTCTTCTCCTGTTTCGAGATCTGGATAAAATGCTAAACCTGTAGGTGACTCAAAAGGTGTTAAGATACTAAATTTTTTCTCCCCTGTAGCCCTATCTAGACAATATACTGTTTGTTCGATGGTATCTGAAACCCAGATTTCTTCATCTTTCACCGTAATATTCTCAACCCCGATTCCTGGGGCATACAACCGAGTTATTTCTTCCCCCGTATCCCGTCCATATATATAAATATGCCCTGTTTTTTCACAAGTTATATATACTGTAGATTCCCAAACTGCTACTCCATTGGCTGGATAAGATAATCTAGTAAATAATTCTGGTGGGTAGGGACAAGAAAGTTTGCCATCTCTATGTTCTATATGACAAACATAAACATTTTCCCGCGTTGTAAACCAGAGAGTTTCTCCCGCCACTGCTAACCCTGTCCCACCTACAAATTCCTGCCAATTGTTATTATTTACTATTTTCGTGTTATCCGTCAAAGGGTCTATCTCTAATAGATAACCATTGATTGAATCGATCGCCAGCAGTTTATCCCCCATAAAGGTTATCCCATGTAAGGAGCAAGCTGCAATTGGTCTGATTGTTCTCTTTTTTTGTTTTATATCGGACTTAACTGGTTCTGTCTTCATCTTTTGTAGCTTAATATATAACTTTTTTTGCTAACCATTCTTCAACTTAGCAAAATTTCTGCCTCTCTAAATGCTCATTTTGAACTTTTTTATTATTTGTTTAGATTTGTAGAGGTGGGTTTAGAGACAATCTTTTAATCAACTTCATAACCTTCATCTCAAAACCCACCCCTGGTAATTACTCCAAAAAATCCCAACGGCTCCCAAGTATTTATTCCTTTTTTTTGTCTCATAACCAATTCAATCCATTTTGCTATTTAATTTATCTTTTAGGAGTTATCTTCAGACAATTTTGCCTTACTTTTTTCTTGTAAATCATATTCAGCTTCTAGTTCTTTATTCAGAAAATAATTAAGAAAAGTGCGGATTACAGCAATAGCAGCAAGTTGTCCCAAGGACTGGAAGGTGGGAGTAACAGTAGTAGCCAAAATATCCGCCCCTAATTGAAATTCTAAGGCCAAAGCGAGCCAGGAGCCAAAACAAAGTCTAATTTCAATAAACGGTTGCTCAAAACCTTGACGACGAGTGAGCCTGTTCGCCATTTGTAATGTTTTTACCAACCCGATTAAAATACAAAAAACGGCAACAGCTTCCAAAATAAATTTTAGTAAACTGACAACAATTCCCAATCCTCCTGCCAATTGTTCTATTAATTCCATAAAATCAACTTTCCTCCTCTTATTTTTACATTTGTAGGGGCTGGCTTAGAGACAATCTACTACTCACACCCATAACTTTTATCTCAAATACGACTGATAAAGGGCGGGTTTTGATTTAATAATTCTGGTTTTGAACCATAATTTATCCCTAAACCCGCCCCTACGACTGATGATTTAGCATAATCTAAAACTCTTTCCCAACCCCAAACTTGAGCAATTTTTAGAGACAATTTCCCGCCAGACATAAACAAAATATATTCTTCACCATCATTAGTTTCAGCAACATCAGCCACCAAATAATCTCTCACCTCTTTCCCCCATATTTCTGCCGCCTTTGAATACCAAACCTGACCAGCACTTTTAAAATTAGAGTCATTTAAATACTCATCTTCCCAATCATAAGGTTGCCAAAAATTGTGTAAAGCAGAAACAAGAAAAGCACTGGGATATTCAAATTTTTCATGCTGTTGTTTTTTCCAACGCCAATAAGTAATTGTACTCTGAAAAGCTGCCTCTATTCCAGCAGGACAATTAAGGATTGCATCTAGCACATCTTCTCGAAAAAAATCAACCCCAATATAACTCAAAGCAGGTTTATACTTGCGCAAGATATCTTTAGTGGCTTCGTCTAATTCACTTAACATTATTTTCCCGAAAACTTTCCTCAAAGTTATCAAATAAAAATATACCATTAATTAAACTTCGTCGTGACAACGGTGAAGGCAAATATTAAGAAAAATCCGACTGTGATACTCATGATTAAATGAAGACTATGATGAGATTTGGGTTTGAGCAAGAGACCTCTGCTCAAACCCCCGATTTTTTCCACTGTAGCATAATACTTATAGCTGAATTATTGGAAAGTACATTAATTTTGCCTGTTTTTTTGCCCCCATTCGCACTCAATACCTAAAAGAAGGATTTTAAGTCATGGCGATCGCTAGCGTAGCCATCTCAAAGCCTTATTATTTCGTTACGGTGCCTAAGTCCTGGTCTTTTAGATTTCCCAGCTCAACTGGCTAAGTAAACAACGGTGAAGGCAAATATTAAGAAAAATCCGACTGTGATACTCATGATTAAATGAAGACTATGATGAGATTTGGGTTTGAGCAAGAGACCTCTGGAGAAACCCCGATTTTTTCCACGGTAGCATAAGGCTTTTATTTGAGCTATTAAACGTTACATTAATTTTGCCTGTTTTTTTGCCCCCATTCGCACTCAATACCTAAAAGAAGGATTTTAAGTCATGGCGATCGCTAGCGTAGCCATCTCAAAGCCTTATTAGACCTCTTGCGAAATTCTTGTCAAAATTAAGATATAATAGAAAAAATTAAGAGCAAAATGTTAAAGTTATGAAATACGAAAAGTTAAAAAATCTAAAAAATCAAGACTTCAAACGCTTTACTGGCGTGGATTTCA
>JADQBC010000124.1 GCA_016903655.1 Gomphosphaeria aponina SAG 52.96 = DSM 107014 | reverse complement strand
AATTTCTTGATTTTCAGCCATTTTTTTACTTTTCTGGTTAACTTTTCTTTCTCAAATTATCTCATCTTTTTGTCTTTACTGCTCTTGAGTAATTATGCTTAGTTGACTGGCGAGGCGGAAGTGGGATTTCGTATTACTTTTTGAAGTGCGGAATGGAGGTTTAAAGATCAATTGCTCACAAAGATCTTCGGTGAACCCGCCCCTACAGAAATTGTGTAAATAATTTTGCTTATCTACTTAGCTTGATAACCAAAGTCAACTCCTATCAATGGATAGTAAAAAGCGATCGCTCGACACAAATCCCCACCAGTACCTCTGGTTTCACTCCCAATGTTTGCAAATAATGTGCTAATTGATTTGCTTTGCTATTCAACTCTCCATAAGTCAATTTCTGGTCTTCAAACACCACCGCCAAATTAAGTAATTAGACAAAATTAATTACAGGGGTGAGGGCGGGTTTTGAACAATCAATTTTTGTTGTGCAACATAGGTTATCCCGCTGGCCCGCCCCGTAAGAAATTCTGTAAATAATTTTGTCCACCTACTTATTAGGAGTCCGCTCCACTTGTTATTAAACTAACTGATGAATACACTTATCTTTGGGATAATCTATTTTCATTTCATTTTCCTACAATTTTGTGTAACTCTTGCTTTATTTAATATTTAATAATAGCTTTTCTACGCACTTTGTCTTCTCCCCACTCCCCACTCCCTACTCCCTACTCCCTACTCCCTACTCCCTACTCCCCACTCCCTACTCCCTACTCCCTACTCCCTACTCCCTACTCCCCACTCCCCACTCCCCACTCCCGTCCCTACTCTCAAGTAAAGTTTTGACTTTGTTAATTAATTCAGGAGTGGAGAAACCTTTGGTTAGATAGTCGGTTGCGCCTACACGCCGTGCTTCTTTGCCCCATTCTTCTGAGAGACGGGAAGAAATGACTAACATGGGGATATTTATCCCTGACTGGCGACAACGATCTATGAGTGTAAATCCATCTAATCGGGGCATTTCAATATCTGTAATTACCAAAGCTGGAGTAGGATTGGTTTGCAGCCAATTCCAAGCTTCTTGACCGTCTGCACAAGTATAAATAATGTACCCATAAGCGGCTAAACTGGCTTCAATTCTGCGCCGCATTAATGCCGCATCATCTACTACTAAAATGCTCTGGTTGAGTCTTTCTCTCAAGTCGTCTGTCTGGATAACTTTTTGCTCTGTCAGGGTGTTTTCAGATATTTCAGGAGTATTATCTGCGGTTTGAGAGCAAAATTCGACGATACTGGTGGCTTCTAAAACGGGAATTAATGTTCCATCAACTTGCAAACTTACTCCCATTAGTCCTGCTGGAGTAACTAAGGGAGAGGGTAAGGGTTCTATTAATAAGTCTGTTTGTCCTAATAATTCGTCGGCGAGTAACCAAGCTCCACCTCCTTGAAAATGAACATAAACACAGACTGCTAGCTCGGAAAACTGTCGTGATAAAGACTCTCCTTCCCAATATTCTAAAAGGTCAAGGGCGGGTATCCATCTTGTTCCTTCTTGCACTACTTGGGAATAAAGATGACCTGCTTTTGCTTTTTGGGTGTTTAATGAACCAAATAAGGTAGTAGTAACAATATCTTGCACGGGAATGGCAAAGGTGAGGGCGGGTTTAGTTAGATGGAGGTTTTGCGGACTAAATTCGCTTCTCCCTGGGGAAAAACCTGCTCCTATTCCTGCTTTGAGTAAAACACAGGGAACTAACAGATGGGGGACCCGAAGCTGTAGCTGAAAAGTTGTTCCGCTTCCTGGAGTGGTTTCGAGGGTTAATTTTCCCCCTAATTTACGCACTTGATTTACCACTACATCCATGCCCACACCTCGCCCTGATACGTTACTTACTTGGCTTTGGGAACTAAATCCTGGTTGACAAATTACTTCTAATAATTCGGCCAGATTGTCTGTTTTGGTTAATGGTAAACCTTTGGTTTTGGCAATTTGGGCTATTTTTTGGGCATTAATCCCACGTCCATCATCTTTTATTTCAAATAATAAATTACTTCCTCTTCTTCGCAGGGAAAGGGTTATTTGCCCTTCTTCTGGTTTACCTAAGAGTTTTCTTTCATGGGGTAATTCTAGTCCATGGTCATAGGCGTTGCGTAATAAATGCAATAATGCGGGTTCTAGAAGACAACTTGTACCTGCATCTAGTTCTATTTGTTCTCCTTTGACGATTAATGAAGCTGGATGACCATAGCGGGTTTGTAGGTCACGTATGATTGCTCGGGCACGAAAGCCTAAATTTTTGAAGGGTACAAGACGGTTTTCTTCTACTGTTTGTTGAAGTGAGAGAATATTGCGCTCTAAACTCTGAAGACTAGACCGAGTGGCGATCGCTACTTTTGCTGCTTCTTCTCCTAATTCTGATAAACGCAGGCTATTTTCTAACAATCTATTGATACTTGTATATCCCTGACGATATCTTTCTAAGTTCAATCCATCTGATGAATTTTCTCCTGCATTATTTAAGTTATTTAATAAGGCATAATCATCTTGAATTTGCCGCAAGCTGGTAATGTATTGACCATTTTCTTGGGCTAAGGTAAATAGGCGGGTTAACATTGATTGCAAGCTTGTGTATAACCCTTGAGATGCACGGGCTGCTAATAAACTTTCTACTAAATGGGTGGCTGTTTGATCTAGCCTTCGCAAGGGAACTGGTATTTGAATATCTCCTTCTGTTTCTGTTCCTACTTGATGCTGTACAATAATCCTAGGCTCTATTTCATCTGCATTTTCTTCTACTAACTCTTCTTCTTTTTCTGTAAATAGCTCTTCTAAATCTAAAAGTGTCTCTGAGTCTATCTCTGTTAAATTATCCCAATTTTCTCCATTATTATTAATTCCAGGATTTTCTGTGGCTGAAACTTTAGGTAATATTTTACCTCCATTTCTAGCACATTCTTTTAATTCTTGTAAATAAATTGGCCAGGTTGCCACCCAATATTCACTTTCTTGCTGCTTTAAAATTTCCTCACAACGATTTATTTTTTCTGTCCATTCTGTAGCAAATCCTAAATCTCTGCCTATTTCTCTCAGTTGTGCTAAGGTGTTTTTGCCTATTGCTAGATTTTCTGAAGTTACTGTAGCAGACATTTTTTCTAATGCCATTTCTAAATCTAGTACTACTAGGTCAAACCCTTGAGTAGCAAATTCTTCATATAGTTGTTTTTGTTCACTCCATTCTGGTAAATAAAGTTGGTGGATTTTTTCCCGTAAATTGACGATCGCTTCTACTGTTGGTTTGACTATTTTTTTTGCTTCTTCTCCTACTGCTTGCACTTGTACGCTACTTGCTAGTAGTTCTCCTGCTTCCAATAACATTTGACTCAATTTTCCATCTTGCAGTGGTGGGGCAGGATTGAGATAACGTAAGTCTGAAAGTAAATCTTCTAAGGCGATCGCTACATATAAAATGGCATCTGAGCCTACTGTAACTGCTCCTCCTTTGATTGTATGAATTGACCGATAAAGCTCCTGAATATCTCCTGTCCATGACTGATTGTTTAGTTGCTGTGCTAAGTTCAGATATCTTTCTAAATATTTTTGACTATCTAAGTCAAACATCTGACGCAACTCTTGCTGCAATTGAGCCTCAAATTCTTGTTCATTGTTCATTGTTCATTGTTCATTGTTGATGGTTGATGGTTGATTGTTGATTGTTTATTGTTTATTGTTGATTGTTTATTGTTGATTGATAACTGGCCAGCTACTATTAACTATTAACTATTAACTATTAACTATCAACCATATTGTTTAAGCGGAAAAACTTCACAATTTCCAACAAACTGGCGGCCATTTGACCCATTTGACCAGATTGTTCACGAGTCACACTACTATAACTTTCTGTTTCTCTAGCTACTAGGGCGATGTCCTGAATAGATTGTAAAGTTGTCATGGCAACAGTTGCGATCGCTTCACTCGCTTTAGTCACTTCTTGTTCTACTTTAACCACTAAGTTGGTTATGGTTTTAATATTGTCAAAAGCTTGGCGAGACTGCTTTACCTCCATTGTAAAATCATTCACTACTTGATTGATTTCCTGTACGTCTAGATCAAGTCCAGATACAACGGTTTCAATTTGGTCTGTGCGTTGTTGTAGGATTATTAAACTATCATTGGTTGCTACTGCTAAATCATTTACCTGGGTGGCAATGGTTTCAAATTCTCTTGCAATACTCGCAAATTGTTCTGGATCTTGTTGCTCTGAGGCTCGCGCTGCAATCATGGAAGCATTCAATGCTAATACTCGCGTTAAAGCTGCTACTCGTTTTTGATCGCGAGCAAACCCTGCTGCTAAGTCCACAAAATCTCTTAAAGTTTCTAGGCGTTTGACGATTTGCACTGTCCCCTGTTCTAAACTCGCAATACCTAAGCTCATCTGTTTGATTTCTTGTTCCCCTTGAGCTACTGCACTTTGGGCTTGCTCTACTGCTTGGTTTGCTAGAAAAGCTTGCTCTAAACTGTTTTCTGAGAGCTTGGTTACTTGTTTCATCAAACCTTCCACTTCTTCTACTGACTGGTTTTGTTTCGTTACTGCATATTCCGTGGTGGTTGCCAGCTTTTCTAGTTCTCTTGCTCCCTGCTGCACCTGAGAGGCTGTTTGTAATACGGCAAGGATAACTCTCCCTAATTCTTCGAGGAAACGGTTGATGGTGTCTGCTACTAAACCTGTGGGGCGATCGCTTACTGTGGCTACAATGGTTAAATCTCCTTCTTCTGCCGCCGACACTACATCCAAAATATGACCAACATCTGATTCTAGGAGTTCGTTTTCTGCTTTTGTTGCTTGCTCCTGAGTAATAATTTGCTTTTGTCGCTCTTCAATTTCTAGGTTTATTTGCCTTAGCTGGGCTTCTGATGCTAAAAGTGAATCCTGAGCTGCGTTGCGATCGCGAATATAAGCTTTTATCATTTGCAGAATACTTAACCAACTGACCATCAAAATTGGCAGACTCACCCCAGCAAATACTAGGGAGGTGAACAGGCGATCGCTATAGGCTTTCAGTTGCGTTTCTGCTTCTTGTTTAATTGTTGCCAGTGTATTATTTATTCCTTGTGCATAAATTTCTTTTTGTGTTTGATATTCTTCCCCCAATAATAATGCCAGGGCTTCTTTACTTTTCCCCTGCTCTACTAACTCAAATGCCTGAGTTTCTAATTCAATTAATTTAATGTTAGCCGCATCGGTTGCTGCTGCATCTTGCTGATAAGATTCTGGAGAAGTTTTTAGTACTTCTTCAATGCTTTGAGCTAATTCTGGCTCAAAGCTCTGATAACGTTCTTCCCATTTTAAATCTCCAGTACTTGCTGCCATGCGTGCCGACATGGTTAAAACTTCATCTAGATGAACAATTTTCCCACTTAATTCTTGCAGTCTAAATTCCCTAGTTACTGCACTTCTAAACCCCCTATAAATACTCCAAGTATTCCAAACAGATGCTCCAAACAACACTAAACTGGTGACAACACTCACAGTTATTGTCTCTACTAAATGAGAGCTAATAAAAGCTCCCACCCCCTTCTCTTTTTTTTGCTCTTCTTTTTCTGGAGCAATTGATTTGATTTTTTCTTCTGTAATTGTCATAGCATTTGGTTGATGGTTGATGGTTAATGGTTGATGGTTGATGGTTGATGGTTGATGGTTGATGGTTGATGGTTAATAGTTGATGGTTAATAGTTGATGGTTGATGGTTAATAGTTGATGGTTGATAGTCAGTTATCAATGAACAATGAACAATCAACAATCAACAATGAGCATTTATCCATAATTTATCATTAGTTTTTGATTACATCTATATTCTGAGTTTCAGGTAACTGAAAAAACTCAATTCGCTTCAGTAACTGATTTGATAATTGCTCAATATGTTCTGATTGGGAGAGAGTATTTTGACTTAATTGAGCAGTTTCTCCTGCGGCGGCGGCAATTTCCCGCATTGCTAAAGCAGTAGCTTGACTGGCCCTTACAATTTCTTCAGTGGATTTTGCTACCGCTTCACCCCCTGCGATCGCCTCCACTGTTACTTTTTTCACATTATCAAATACCTGATTAGAAACCATAACTCCTTGAGTAAAATCTCCTAACAAAACCCCTAAATTCTGCACTTCTGTATCAATTCCTGAAACCACACTATGAATTTGGGATGTACGTTGTTGCAGTGTATTCAAGCCTTCATTGGTTTGTTCTGCTAAATTACTCACTTGTTCGGCAATTTTCTCAAATTCCCGAGCCACTATTTCAAATTTACGGGGATCTTTTTGTTCCGATGCTCTAGCTGCTACCAGTCCAGCGTTTAATGCTAATACTAATGTTTGTTGGGCGATCTCACTTTGATCTTGTACAAATTGATCTGCTAAACCTACAAATTCTCCTAATGTTTTCATTTGTTGAACGATGCGATCTGTTCCCCCTTGTAACACATTAGTTCCCTGGGTAAGACTGGCGAGGGCGGTGGTACTTTCTTCTACCACTTTACTCAAATCTTCTAAAGATTGTTTGGTTGCTCCTACCTGAATAGCTGAGTCGATGGCTGATTTTTCTACCAGCTCTGACTGATTTAAAACTTGAGTTATAGATTGGGCCTGTTTGTCCGTTACCTTAGTCACAGTTTGGGCAATTTTTTCTAAATTAACTGTGCCTTCAGCCACTTTTAAGGCGGTAGCTAATACCTGTTTAATTACTTGAGTTAATTGTTCTCCCAAACTGTTCAGAGTATCTGCAATTAATCCCGTAACTTTTTCACTTACTCTAGCCTTGGCGGTTAAATTTCCTTGTTCCAAGTCGAAACCTACATCTAGCAACTGTTCTACTTCTCCTTGCAGAACTTCACTTTCTAAAGCTAAAGCAATCAAGTTAGCTACAGCTCTGACAAATGTTTGCTCTTCTGCTTGCCATGCCCTTGTTTTTCCTACTGCTTCACAAGCTATAACCCCAACGGTATGACCTGAAATTTGAATAGGAATAGCTAATATTGATTTAATGTCAGATGGAGTCAGATATGTAGATGACAATTCCTTAGTGGGTGCCTCAGTTTGCGCATCATAAGTAATAATTGATTTTTTTTGCGCCAAGGTGGCAAAATATTCAGGAAAATCTACTGCCTGGAGTTGCACTCCTGCTGATGGCCGCAGGCCTTGCCCCTTGGGCAAATGTTGGTTGATTTTACTATCATATAAATCTAAACAATTGAGTTTAGTGCGATCTGAATTATACTGCCAAATGCTCACCCTTTCTACTTTGATGGTGTTAGCTACTGCTTCGGTAAAAGCTCTTGATGCTTTTGCTATATCTCCTTGAAATAAAGCTTCATTACGTGCCAAATTGGCTATTGTGTTATTGGGCCCAATATAGCTTTGAACATTGCCCCGCTCAGTGAGTTGCCATGTTTGCAATTGAGCAGCTATCTTATTAATATTATCCCCCAAAATAGCTAGCTCATCGCTGCCTTTAACTGGCACTCTAATATCTAACTCTCCTGCCCCTAACTTTTCCACTGCCGCTGCACTTAATGTTACTTGTTTTGTGGCTCGGTTAGCTAAAAATGCTCCTATTCCCCCTGCCACACTTGATATTACTAGCGTTGCCAAAACAATGGTTTGGGGTAAATTTTTTTCCCTCTCAGATTTTTCGGTTATTGCTTGTTCGGTAGCTTGCCAAAAAATCACCCCTAAAGTAATTACTGGTAATGCCCCTAAAAGTGTAGCTAATGCTGTTGCTTTAGCCCCAATTCCCCAGCCTTCTCTCTGCTTTATTTTTTTTTCTTTAATTCCCGTTAAGTTATCACTTCCTCCTTGATGCTCTATTAATTTCGGGTTTAATTCTGCTTCTACCTCTAACTGACTTTCTCCTTCCATAATCGCTCCTGGATAAATTTTTCCTCGAAAAACAGTTTAACTTTTCCGATTCCTGCTTATTTTTTCTTGATTTTCCTTCACTCTTACCAATGCCTTGGTTGCCACAGGTTACTATTAATCATTTCGGGGCGAAACAGTTGCATTTTATCTGAATTAAATAAATCAGGTGGTAATTGTTCTTCATTTTGACTCCCGATCACCCGCTCTACTACTAACCCCATTTTCCCTGCTTTCTCGTTAAGGCGCACTATATGTATTTTTTTTGTCTTGTTAAACTTTAATCCAAAAATTTGATGCAGGGAAATTAGGGGAATAATCCCACCCGCAGTGTGGACACAGCCCATGACAGCAGGATCATAAAATGGTAAATTGAGAATCTGTTCTCTCTCAACAATGAGAATTTCTTCTACTATTTCCGCTGGGAATACTAGGGTTAACTCGTTTAATTGAGCTAGAATAAATCGTTGTTGTTTTGTTGGCGTTGAGTACATGGTTAATAATTCTTTTTTTCCTCATCTTTTCCAACTAAATTTTATTAATAATTTGAGTTAATGTTTCTTGGTTAGCAGGCTTGACTAGGTACTCATTTGCTCCTGCTCGTTTCAATCCATAATTAATTTCCAGTGCTGTTTTTTTACTGGAATATAAAATCACGTGCTGTTGGGCTGTGCTGGGGTTAGATCGCAATGTTCTTAAAAATTTGTAACCGTCTTGTTCTGGCATTACTACGTCTAAAAACACAGAATCATATTTCTCGGCTGCAATTTTTTCTATTAACCCTTGAGTGTTTGTAAAAACATCTGTTTGATGCCCTAATTCTTGCAACAAGTTGGTTAATAAATGTCTATCTACTGCACTGTCATCAACTACTAAAAATCGCATTTTTCTTTCCTTTTTTTGTAATTAATTATCCCTTAGTTGGCAATGGTGATATTTCTTGCAATAATAATCGTAGCTCCATTAAGAATTTTGGTATTTCTTCAGGAGTACTTGGTTTAGCTAAAAACTTGCAATTAGCCCATTTAGCTCGCCACTGATTGGATATGGAATTTTCTGCTGTCAAAAGTACTAATGGCATTAAAGTTAGTTCAGGTTGACGGCGGATTTGTTTAATTAAATCAAAACCTGATAGTCTGGGCATATTAATATCGATAAAAATAGCTGTCGGTTTTGAGTTCAGTATTTGATCTAGGGCGGTTAAAGCATTTACACAGGTGTTCACTTTATATCCCCAGCCTGTGACTACACCTTCAAACTGCTGTAGAAGCACTGGGGAGTCATCGACGATAAAAACTTCTGTTTTTTCTGCTTTTTTGCCCAATTCTGGGGGTGGATCCATTGACACCACTCCCTTATTAATTAATTTAGCAAATAGTTGAGCTATTTCTAGTTGGTCTTTTACTAAATCCCTCGCTATGGTTTCTAAAGTTTTACCTGAAGCTACTAGCTTTTCTAGCTGTTGTTTTTTCTGCGGGGTTAAGTTGGCTCTTTCTAATACTTCTGGGTGCAGCTTGGGAATGCTTTTCATGGAGATGATCACACTCTGCACTTCTTGCCACTGCAACCTTCTTTGCTTTGTTCGTAATATAAGATCCTCTAGCCTGATTCCTGGTATTTGCGCTTGGTATAATAGCTCTGGTTCTAAGATAAATTTTGCTCTCCCTGATGTATTAAATAAATAATTATCGAAATCTGATAGTATTTGTAAACTAATTGATTTTAGGGCAGCTTCACGTGTGATCAATCCCATTTGTTCCATTTTGCCCAGCATTTTTCTAATCTGTGGTTCTTCTGGAACAGATTCTTCTAACTTTTGTATAGCTTTTTGTGCTTGAGAAGTATGCAAACAAAATAGGTAACTTTGTAATGTTTTCAAAAAAGCACGCCAACAAAGTTTTTCTGTTCCTGAAAATAATACTCGCCCTTGTTCAATTGTTATATACAGTGTCAGTTCCTGGGGCTTTTTAAATTGTAATTCCCAATGTCCTGTACTAGAAGTACTCTCACTTAGCTTTTGTGATAGCTCTTCTGTTTTAAATAAGAAGTTTGCCATTGTCCCTGTTTTTAAGTACATTTTGATTTGATTACTTACTCCTGAGAATAAAATTGGAATTTATCTTGATTAGCCAGCCATAATTTTTGTCTTATTTCTTGAAAATTTATTCTTACAAGGGATGATTCTTGCCATAGCCAGATTATAGCAACAGGATTCCATTTTTGCACCATTTTGTTAGCCTTGATTTTGGCTTTCTTTTGTAAATATTCACAATTATTAATACTACTCTTAAACTGAAGATTATTAATGGTTCATTTACTGTGAGGGGAATGATTAAATGAGGACTATGATGAGATTATAATTATTGTAGTAATCTTGGCTGATCAGTTATCAATTATCAATCAAGGTCTATGGTTCTTGAGTGCTTTACCCAAGGATAAACCCATCATTAAGTGATAAGTGTTAAAACTCTACTCCACAAATTTCAAATAATGCAAAAAACTCAAATCTTAACCTTATAAGGTATAACTATCCACAATTAACAATTAAGGATCAACAATTAACTAATATATGACTCAATTTCGTCTTACTGCTCCTTTTCTCCCCAGGGGTGATCAACCACAGGCGATCGCCCAATTATTCTCTTCTCTTCAAGCTGGTAATTCTTTTCAAACTCTCCTGGGTGCAACGGGTACAGGCAAAACTTTCTCAATTGCGGCTGTTATTGAGAAAATTGGCAAACCTACTCTAGTTCTCGCTCATAATAAAACTCTTGCAGCTCAACTATGTAACGAATTGCGCCAATTCTTTCCCCATAACGCTGTAGAATATTTTATCAGTTATTACGACTATTATCAACCAGAAGCTTATCTCCCTGTAACCGATACTTATATCGAAAAGAGTTCCTCCATTAATGATGAAATTGATATGTTACGTCACTCGGCTACTCGCTCTCTTTTTGAACGTCGAGATGTGATTGTGGTGGCATCTATTAGCTGCATTTATGGTTTGGGTATTCCTGCAGAATATCTGAAAGCTGCTATCACTTTACAAGTAGGTAGGGAAACAGAACAACGTCAATTATTACGAGATTTAGCAACAATTCAATATTCTCGTAATGATGTGGTTTTGAGTCGGGGAAATTTTCAGGTTAAAGGTGATATCTTAGACATAGTTCCAGCTTATGAAGATAGAATTATTCGGATAGAATTTTTTGGGGATGAAATAGAAGCGATTCGTTATATCAATCCAGTTACAGGAGAAATTCTCGAAAGTTTAGAGCAAATTAATCTTTATCCTGCAAGTCACTTTGTTACCCCCAAAGACCAGTTACAAAGAGCTTGTAACGCAATCAAAGAAGAACTAGAATCTCGTTTAAAAGAATTAGAAAAAGCGGGGAAACTGGTAGAAGCGCAAAGACTGGAACAACGCACAAAATATGATTTAGAAATGTTGCAAGAAATCGGTTATTGTCAGGGAGTAGAAAACTATTCCCATCATTTAGCTCAGAAAAAACTAGGTGAACCTCCAGAATGTTTAATTGATTATTTCCCTCAAGATTGGCTCTTGGTAATTGATGAATCTCACGTAACAATCCCCCAAATTCGGGGGATGTATAATGGGGATGCTGCCCGTAAAAAAGTATTAATTGAATATGGGTTTCGTCTTCCTAGCGCTGCTGATAATCGTCCTTTAAAAGCTGAAGAGTTTTGGAGAAAAGTCAATCAATGTATTTTTGTTTCTGCTACTCCTGGAGATTGGGAAATTGAACAGTCTGCAGGTCAGGTAATTGAGCAAATAATTCGCCCCACAGGAGTGGTTGATCCAGAAATATTTGTCCGCCCAACCACAGGACAAGTTGATGATTTATTAGGAGAAATTAATGAACGGGTTAAACTGCAAGAAAGGGTATTAATTACTACTTTAACGAAGCGGATGGCAGAGGATTTAACAACCTATTTCCAAGAAAGAGGTATTAAGGTACAATATCTTCATTCCGAAATTCAATCAATTGAGCGCATAGAAATTATTCAGGGATTAAGAGAAGGGGATTTTGATGTGTTAGTTGGAGTAAATTTATTACGGGAAGGTTTGGATTTACCAGAGGTATCTTTGGTAGTAATTATGGATGCGGATAAAGAGGGATTTTTACGCTCAGAACGTTCTTTAATTCAAACTATTGGGAGGGCGGCACGTCATGTACGGGGACAAGCTATTTTATATGCTGATAACCTGACAAATAGTATGATTAAAGCTATAGAAGAAACAGAAAGAAGGCGTGGCATTCAATTAGCATATAATAAAATTAATGGCATTACTCCTCAGCCTATTGTGAAAAAGTATAGTAATGCTATTCTTTCCTTTTTGGATATTTCTCGCCAATTAAATAAGAAGGAATCAACAGTAGTGGAGGAAAAGGTAGATGAGTTACCTTTGGATACCATTCCCGAATTGATGCAGGAATTAGAAATAAAAATGAAAGCAGCGGCGAAAAATTTGGAGTTTGAAGTGGCAGCTCAATATCGCGATCGCATTAGTTGTCTCCGCGAAAAATTACTCGGTCATTAATTAGTTATCAATCAACTATTAACCATTTTGGAGAAAATATGTCAAAATTTAATAAGAATCATTAAGGAATCCAAAGGAGAGCAACAATGGTAGGTAAAATGAAAAAAGGTACATTGGTGCGTGCTGTTCGGGAAAAATTAGAAAATAGTTTAGAAGCAAAAGCCAGCGATACCCGCTTCCCCCCCTACATATTTGAAAGTAAGGGTGAAATTGTTGACCTGAATGAGGAATATGCTTTAGTGAAATTCTATGTACCAACACCGAACATCTGGTTTCGCCTTGACCAATTAGAAATAACACAATGAACGGTATTTAACCATGAATGCTCCCTCTACTTCCCTATCCTTATCCCCTCGCGTCACTGTAATTGGTGCGGGGAAGGTGGGTAGTACTTTGACCCAGCGAGTTGTTGAGAAAAATTTGGCAGATGTGGTGCTGTTAGATATTGTTGAGGGTTTACCCCAGGGGATCGCCCTCGATTTAACACAAGCACAGGGACTGGAATTACATAATAAAAAAATCATCGGCACTAATGATTTTGCAGATACCGCAGAGTCAGATGTGGTGGTGATTACGGCAGGACTTCCCCGTAAACCAGGAATGAGTCGGGAAGATCTGCTCCAAACTAATGCAAAAATAGTATTAGCAGCAGCAAAAGAGGCGATCGCCTTTTCCCCAAAGGCAATTTTAATGCTAGTCACCAATCCCCTAGATGTCCTGACTTATTTAGCATGGAAAGCTACAGGCTTACCACCGCACAGGGTTATAGGGATGGCGGGGGTATTGGACTCCAGACGGCTACAAACTTTCATTGCTCTAGAGTTGGGAGTTTTAGCCGCTGATATCCAAGCAATGGTACTGGGGGGTCATGGAGATTTAATGGTTCCATTACCCCGTTACTCTACTGTAAGTGGCATCCCGATTACAGAACTAATGGATGAGCAGACCATCGCCAAGTTAGTAGATCGTACTCGCAATGGAGGGGCAGAAATAGTGAAATTGCTCAAAACTGGGGGCGCTTATTTTGCTCCAGCATCTTCTACTTGCTTGATGGTAGAAGCAATATTACACAATCAATCCCGCCTTCTTCCCGCCGCCGCTTATCTTGATGGCCAATATGGTTTACATGATATATTCATAGGTGTTCCCTGTCGTTTGGGAGCAACTGGAGTGGAAAGTGTTTTAGAGTTGCAGCTTACTGAGGCTGAAAAAAACGCTTTACACACTTCTGCTGAGTCGGTGCGAGAAAACATTAAAATGGCTTTAGCAAGTCTGAACATGAGTTAATGATCAGTAATTTTTAGGCGGTGTTCAAACGAAATTTACTAAATTTTCAGGAACATTCCCAATGCTAACGACATTGGGATTATTTAAGCAGTTTTTTTCTTCAATACAGCAATAAAAACCGAGTTGTGTGAAAAACTCGGTTTTTCACATTTTGATAGTTTAAGTTAATGTTTGTTGTTCATCATTTAGATCTGCAAAACCAGTCAGTACAACCCGAGGGCGATCGGGAAACTCAGCAATTAATTGTAGCGAACCACCCATAGCTTTAATAGACCTCTTGCGAAACTAATTATTTTCTACTAATAGAAGTTGAAGTTTTAACTCATAATTATAAATCCCAGCGATTAAATTAAATCTTAATCCAAACTTTCTCCTTCTATTTCTGTATCTACTAGATAAAATCCTAAA
>JADQBC010000005.1 GCA_016903655.1 Gomphosphaeria aponina SAG 52.96 = DSM 107014 | reverse complement strand
CAATAAGAAAAAAAAAAGTGGAAGACCCAATAATTTAACTATTGAAGAGAAAATTTTATTGACACTGGAGTATTTTCGAGAATATAGAACTTATTTTCATTTAGGATTAGATTATAATTTACATCAATCAAATGTATATCTAACTATTAAAAAAATAGAAAAAATTCTGATTAATTCACAAGAATTTAAATTACCAGGGAAAAAAATTTTAACCGAAAGCTCATAAAAATCAAATATAAAACAAAAAGTTATTGACGTGACAGAAACTGAAATAGAAAGACCATCAAAGAAACAAAAAAAATATTATAGTTGTAAAAAAACACACATACAATAAAAAATCAAATAATTGCTGATCCAAAAACAGGGTTAATTGTCTGTACCGCCCAGGGGAAGGGAAAAGAACATAATTTTAATATATTTAAAAAAAGTAAAATTTTGTTAAATTATGATCTTGAAATTTTGGGAGATAAAGGATATCAAGGAATTAATAAAATCCACAAAAATAGTAAAATACCATTCAAAAAACCACCTAAAAAAGACTTGGATAAAGAACAAATAAATTTCAATAAAACTTTAGGAAAAGAAAGAATTATTAGAGAACATATTAATCGAAGATTAAAAATCTTTCAAATATTATCTAATACAGAAATAGACATAAAAGGTTTGGACTTAGATTAAATTTAATGCACCGAATCTATAATTTTGAACAGAAATACAATGTTCTGTTATTAGAAAAAAAATAATTTCGCACTCATGTCTATAATACTCATTGGGAGATTGAAACTTTTCATCGAGCCATCAAACAACTATGTGGGCTCAATCGTTTTATGGTTAGAAATAGCTATGCCATCAAAAATCATATATTTTGTTCACTTCAAGCTTTTATCAGATTGGAGTTAATGCGTAGTCAAAAAATACTTAGCAATTGGTATCAAGAACAAAGACACTTATTCACCAAAGTTATACGTGATTATATCTTAGACAACCTTACTAGGGCTTGTAATCTTCAGACTGCATAGTTCAGGATTTTTGTCAATGCGTAAGTCCTAGTTGTGTAAGTATCTGCTCTATTCTTTGAATTGTTCTGGTATTTTCTGGGGGACTGCCTACTGTAATTCTAATGCCTCCTCCTGTATGCCTGACTAAGGTGCCAGCGGTTTTGAGTGCTGCACTAAGTTGGTTTAATTCTATGGAGTCGGTTGTTAATCTTAAATATATAAAGTTGGCTGCACTGGGCCAAATTTTTAAGTTGGAATTTTGGGTTAGAGTATTAATTATTCTCTCTCTTTCTTGGATGGTTTCTGTTGTTGAGGGGAGGAGAAGATGGCGGTGTTTGAGTGCAAATAAAGCTGCTGTTTGGGAAAAACTTGGGAGGTTGTAGGGGAGGCGTATTTTTTCGAGGGCGGTGATTAATTCTGAATGGGCGATCGCATACCCGACTCTGTGGGTTGCTAGGCGAAATGCTTTGGAAAATGTTCTTAATATTACCCAGTTTGGCTGTTTTTCTCTTTCTTCTACTAAAGAGGTTTGACTAAATTCAAAGTAAGCTTCGTCTATTACTACTAAAATATCCTGACTTAAATTCTGTAACCATTTTATTTCTTTTGCCTTTAAAATGTTGGCTGTGGGGGAGTTGGGATGGACAACAAACACTACTCTGATGGGTGGGTTTTTTGTTTGCTCAATGGCTTTTTGGGCTGCTGCTAAATCTAGGGAAAAGTCTGTTTCATCTCTTTGAATACTGACTACGGGTATGCCTAAAGTTTGGGCAATTATTTCATACATGGAAAAGGTAGGATTTGCCACTAATATTGAGCCATTCCCTCCCAAACAAGTGGCAATTAAAAGGGAGCGAATTAATTCATCTGAGCCATTTCCTACAGAAATATTCTCGGAATTTATCCCTTGATTTAAGTTAGCTGATTCGTTGACATATTCAGCGATCGCCTCTTTTAATTCTCCATGACTCCCATCGGGATAGCGATTATTTTCTAGCTGATTTTCATAAATCCAAGCCAGTTTTTCTTTTAATTCTTTTGGTAAATCATAAGGACTTTCATTTGTATCTAATCGATCCCAAGCTGTGGTAACTTTTCCCCCTGGGTGGGGAGTATAAGCTGCTAGTTTGTCTAATTCTGAACGGATGAAATTTAATTTATTCATTTTGTATTCTTAAACTAATTACGGTTAATTCTGGGGGACAACAAAATCTACCTGGATGATAAGTTCCTAAACCCCGATTGACATAGAGTAAATTTTTGCCTACTTGATGTAATCCTAGTGCCCATTCCCAATGTTTCGCTACTCGCAAAGATTCTTTGAGATAGGGAATTAAAAAATGCAATTTTGCTGGGGTATAATGACGCAATTTGTGGATTAAAGTCGGGGCAGAACCTAATCCTGGAATTACCATTTGTCCTCCGTGAGTATGACCAGAAAGTTGTAAATCTACGCGCCATTGTTGGAGAATTTGTGCTGTGTCTGGTTGGTGGGAAAGAACGATGCGGGGTGTGTTAGGATTGAGTTGGGAAAATACTGGTTCTGGTTTAAATTCCCGTGACCAAAAATCTGCTAATCCTACTATGGGTAGTCCTGCTCCCAAGGGAAAAGCGATCGCATTCCACAACACTTTTATTCCTATCCCTGTGAATGCTTTAGTTACTATTTCTCTAGCTTGAGGATAATAAATATCGTGGTTGCCTAAACAAGCATAAATTCCCTTTTTACTCCTTAAATGTTTTAAGCGTAAAACTAAATCATGGATGGGAGTTGGGTCATCAGTAATATAGTCTCCTGTAAGCAATATAATATCTGGGTTTTCCTCGTTATTCACTTCAATGGTTTTCATCAGCAGTGTTTCTGGAAGACGCAGACCATCATAGTGGAGATCGGTTAAATGGACGATTTTTGTGCCAGATAAGGCTGGTGGTAAATTTTTGATTTTCACCGTTAACCTTTCTACACTTAACTTGTTTGCTCCTATCCAAGACATGAATTAACTTCACTGCTATATAAAACTGAATAAACTTGAATAATTGTGCCTATTCTTCCATATTCTTTAACTGTGTTTAACACTGTGTTTAACACAGAGAGTTTATTTCCTGTTTCTACCAAGAGAGTCGGCTCTTACTTGTCCACAGGCGTTAATTCGGGTGTAGCCCACCCTATTCACTACTGCTTCTTCTGGGGCTTTTTCTAACCTAATTGAAGCATTGAAATCTCTATCCTCTTCAAAAGCACACTCATCACATTTAAATATACGGTCTGACAAAGTTAAATTGGATTTAATTGCCCCGCAATTGCTACAGCCTTTACTGCTTGGATACCATTGGTCAATTACATCTACTTTTGTCCCAAAACATTCGGCTTTATAGAACAATTGACGTTTAAATTCATATGCACCTAAATCAGCTATAGCTCCAGCTAACTTATGGTTTGCCATCATCCCTTTAATATTTAAGTTTTCTATCCTCAAATGAGCATATTTTTTACATAAATTAGTAGTTGTTTTCTGAAGAAAATCTGCTCTTACATTAGCAACTTTTGCAGACTTTTTAGCTAACTTCTTCAAGTATTTACGAGCATTATGAGAGGTTTTTATCCCTAGTTTTCTGTTACCTAATTGTTTTTTACGGTTTTGAAATTGAAAATCTGCCAGCTTGGTTTTCGCTTTTCTATAAGGCATAGGACTTTCAATTTTTGAACCGTCACTTAAGGTGGCAAAAGTTTTTACTCCTAAATCTATTCCAATTGGTTTAATTATTTCATGGTATAAAGGCGGGATTTTTTCTGCTTCTACTGCCAAACTTACATACCATTTATCCGCTATTTTACTGATAGTAAATGTTTGAGATACATAACTTTCTCTTAGGGCTTCTTTTAGCCTAAATGTTCCCATCGTTGGGATTTTTATCTTTTTCCCAGCAGGTAATAGTACTTTACCATTAGAAGAATCAACAGTGAAGCTACAATTATTCTTTTTGCGTTTAAATTTTGGATAACCACTTATCCCCTTAAAAAATCTAGAAAAAGCATTTTTTAAAGCTATAAAAGCATTCTGATATACTCGAGATGACAGTTTGTTGCACCATTGAGATTCTTTTTCCTTTTTCCTATAGTTGGTAAATAGTTTTTTGATAGTATCTAATTTTTTTGATGCACTCTGTTTAAATTCTTGATGGTCAAGTTGGTTATAAAGACCTAGTGCGTAATTATACACAAAGCGACTGTACCCAGCGTGTTGTGCTAATTTTGTTCGTTCTTTGTTGTTTAGCTTTAATTCAAGCTTGATGGCATACACAGAAGTCCCTCCTAATAGTGTTAGAGCATATTATATCATCAATCAACGCTTCGCCTGCGTTCATTCATCTTCAATATACTTAATTGTGCAAGTTTATTCAGGAAATCCTTATCTAATAACATCTCCACTCACCTCGCAATTTATAAGATAACCTAAACCTATCCCATTTTTATCAAGAAATGCTCTGAGCTGGGGTTTAAACCCCAGCTCAGACGGACTTATGTAACAATTTTCAGCAATTACATCTGGTCGCACGAGGGCGGGTTTTGATTTCGGGCGATCGCCAGCCTCAGGGCTCAACCCGCCCGTACAGAATATTACGTTTTTTAATACAAATTCTTAGAACCAAGAGCGACGGAAGTTAAAAAACTGCTGTAACAGGTTTTGCTGCCAAGGGTTTTGGGCGTATTTTTGTTTGGTAAGTTGAAGAGCTGCCTTACTATTTACTTCTGAAAGAGTGGGGTAAATATGAATGCTAGCAAGGGCAGAAACTTTGAGTTTATTTGCCATGGCTAAGACAATTTCGTGAATTAATTCCCCAGCAGATGGGCCGACTAGATGAGCGCCAAGAATTTCTCCATTACTGCGAGTGATAATTTTGGCAAAACCTTGAGTTGCTGCTTCTGCTTGCGCGCGATCGACTCCTGCGAAATCCTGTTTTAAAATATAAATGTCATTTCCATATCTGTCTCTCGCCTGTTTCTCTGTTAAACCAACACGGGCTAATTCTGGGTCGGTAAAAGTTGCCCAGGGAATGACTCGATAGTTGACTTTCAGGATGGGCAATATTAGGGCATTCATGGTAGCATAATAGGCTTCATAACCTGCAACGTGGGTAAATTGATAGCCGCCAAGCACATCACCACAGGCGTAAATACGGGGGTTGGTGGTTTGGAGTTTCTCGTTAACTTTAATTCCCGTTTGGCTGTATTCTACCTGCGCGGCTTCTAAATTGAGTGACTCTACATTCGGGGTACGGCCTGTGGCGAGTAAAATCTCATCGACTATAATTTTTTGATCTCCTAGCCAGATGTGCTTTTTCCCGTCTGCTACTTCGACTCGCTCCGCTCTGGCTGATTTTATTATGGAAATACCTTCTGAAATAAATTGCTTTTCTATTACTGCTGCTGCTTCCGACTCTTCTTTGGGGAGAATTTGCTCACGACTCGAAATCATGGTGACATCTGTTCCCAGACGATGGAAAGCTTGGCCTAATTCACAACCAATGGGCCCTGCACCGATGACGGCGAGGGAGTAGGGCTGTTGTTTCAGGGAAAATACTTGCTCATTGGTAAGATAGCCTGCGGTTTTTAAGCCCGTAACCCGAGGAATTGCGGGGCGAGATCCAGTGGCGATGACAAAGGCACGGGGTTTGAGTTGCTGACCATTGACTTCAAAGGTGTTCTTGTCGAGAAATTGGCCTGAACCGAAAATCACTTCTACGCCTAAACTCTCAAATCTGGCGGGGGAGTCGTGGGGTTGAATTGCGGCGATTACTTGCTGGACATGACCCAGTGCTTCCGTAAAGTTTATGTCTGGGGGGTTGGTATAGATGCCAAAGCGCGAGCTATGTTTGACTTCGTAGGCTATGCGGGAGGCATGAATGAGGGATTTACTGGGGACACAGCCATACCAGAGACAGTCGCCGCCGAGTTTTTCTTTTTCGACTAGGGCGACTTTGGCTTTGAGTTGGGCGGCTAGGGCGGCAACGACTAAGCCGCCAGAACCACCACCAATTACTACGATATCATAATCTGCTGCCATGTTTTTTGCTATTTTTTTGTTAACCTGTTGTTGATTAAATACTTTAAAAGACCGATTTTAACGGGGGCTTGAAATACAGCCTATAAACAACGCTTTTGTGCAGGAATACTAAACCCGCCCCTACAAGTAACATTATCTAAGCTAACATTACCCCAGTTTTGGGAGTTGGTTTTGCAGGTTTCCAATCAAAAAACCTGCACTTTCAACCTCTTTTTGGAGTTATTCATATGCCACATAGGCACTGCCCCTCGGGCGGAAGATGAATGGAAGCTGAGAGCAAGTTAAAATTAGCCTCAAACCTTGAATTAAGCTTACATTAGTAAGTCTAACTTACTTGTAAGATAACGTTCTTGATTTTTCTGAGAAAATAATCAAAGAGCTTGCACCATATTACTAAAATTAATGTATAATTAAATTAGCTTTGACTCAAAATATAGGTGAATAAAAGTCACAAAATGTAAGCAACAAATGAATGGGAAAAATTAAAAGTTATTAAATTAATAATGATTTTTTGTAGAAAGTAAAATGTGGGAACTATTAGAGAATATTTTGTCACCGAGCCAGTATATGCCTCATGGGAGTTGCTATTTGTGGCAGTCTAAACTGATTTGGTTGTATGTTGTGAGTGATTTTCTCATTGGGTTTGCCTATTTTTCTATTCCAGCAATGTTAATTTATTTTGTAAGCAAGCGCAGTGATGTTCCCTTCTCTAATATATTTCTTTTATTCGGCGCTTTTATTGTTTCCTGTGGGACTGGTCACTTGCTAGAAATTTGGACATTGTGGCATCCTGCTTATTGGCTTACTGGTTTAGAAAAAGCTTTGACTGCTTTAATTTCTTGTTATATTGCACTAGAATTAGTAAATTTGTTGCCGCAATTTTTGGCTTTAAAAACTCCAGAAGAGTTAGAGGCGGTTAATCAGGAATTAGAAAAAGAAATGAACGAACGTCAACAGATAGAACAAACTTTAAGTAAAATTGTAGCAGGGACAGCTTCAGTTACTGGAAGAGAATTTTTCCATGCTTTGGTAGAAAATTTGGCATTAGCATTAGATGCAAAGCAAGTTTTTGTAGCTGAATTAATTAGAAAGCAACCCAACATCATGAAAACTTTGGCTTTCTGGAAAGATGGGCAGTTAGAGGAAAATTTTGTGTATGAATTAACTGAAAATGAATGTGAGTTGTGTAACTATTTAGAATTTCCTTGTCGGCATGGAATCCCACTGGTGGATCGAGAAGATCAGCTAATTGGCTGGTTATGTATTCAGAGCGAAGCTAACGAGATTAAGTCGGAAAATATGCAAGCAATTATTCAGGTATTTGCGGCAAGAGCAGGGGCAGAATTACAACGTCAGCAAGCTAAATTAGCTTTGCGCAAAGCTTATGATGAATTGGAGCTGAAAGTAAAAACACGCACGGCTGAGTTAGAAGAAGCTAATAAAAATTGGGAGCAAGAAATAGAAGAAAGAGAAAAAATTCAAGCAGCATTGCGAGAAAGGGGAACTCGTTTGCGAGAACAGCAAATAGGGTTACTAAAATTAGCTAAAAATCAGAATATTTATGGGGGAAATATAAGTGATGCATTAAGAGATATTACCCAGTTGGGAGCGGAAATGTTGAAAGTAGAACGGGCAAGTGTTTGGTTTTATAATCAAGATAAAACTGAAATTAACTGCGCTCATTTGTATGAATTGAGTTCTGGGCGCAGCAGTCAGGGAATGAAACTTGTTGTTGCTGAATATCCCAGATATTTCCAGGGTTTAGAAACAGATAAAATTCTTCCTGCTATTAATGCCCATAGTGACTCGCGCACTGAAGAATTAAGCGCTACATATTTGACTCCTTTATCAATAGCTTCATTGTTAGATGTTCCCATTAATTTCCAGGGGCAGATTGTGGGAGTACTTTGTTTAGAGCATATAGGAGAAATGAGACGCTGGCCAATTGAAGATCAGAATTTTGCTAGTTATTTGGCATATATGGTAGCTCTGACAATGGAAGCAGGGGAGCGCCGTGCATCTGAAAGAAAACTCAAAGAAAGTGAGGAGCGTTTTCGTCAGCTTACAGATAATATTGACAGTGTTTTCTGGATGACTGATCTCACTAAAAATCAGATAATTTACGTTTCTCCAGCTTATGAGAAAATCTGGGGGAGGAGTTGTGAAAGTTTGTACAGTTGTGGAAAAGATCTTGTGGATGCGATTCATCCTGAAGACCAAAAAAACTTGTTCAAAGCTCTTAAAAAACAGAGTCGAGGTGAATACGCTGAAGAGTATCGCATTGTGCGCCCAGATGGAACAATTCGTTGGCTCAAAGACCGTGCTTTTCCAGTTAAAAATGAGTTGGGAGAAGTTTATCGCATTGCTGGAATTGCTGAAGATATTACAGAGCGCAAAACAACAGAAGAAAATCTACGGCGAATGGTCAAACAAAAACAGACTATTGCCAGAATAATTCAGCAAATGCGTCAAACATTGAGTTTGGAAGATATCTTTGTTTCCACAACTAATGAAATACTCAAAGCGTTAAAATGCGATCGCGTGCTGGTGTATCGTTTTAATTCTGATTGGAGTGGTATAATAGTATCAGAAGCGATAGTACAAAAATGGACTCCTGTGTTAAAAACAAAAACTGCAGATTTTAAAGTAGCTGTTAACCAAATTAATTGCACTGCTAAATATTTAGAAAGTAGTGATTATTTGCTCCAAGATACTTATCTGCAAGAAAATCAAGCTAATATTTATGTTAATGCCAAAGATTATAGATGTGTACCAGATATTTACGCTACTAATTTTGATGCTTGTTATCTAGAACTTTTGGAGAAGCTGGAGGCAAAAGCATATATCATAGTTCCTATCTTTTGTGGTCAAATATTGTGGGGATTATTAGCAACTTATCAAAATGATAGTCCGCGAGAGTGGGAACAATCGGAGATAGAAATAGTAACTCAAGTAGCTCATCAGTTGGGGATAGCGGTACAACAAGCAGAATTGTTAGCTCAAACTCAAGAGCAAGCAAAACAATTGCAATTGGCGAAAGAGGCGGCGGATGCTGCCAATATTGCCAAAAGTGAATTTTTAGCAAATATGAGCCATGAATTGCGTACGCCACTTAACGCAATTCTCGGATTTTCCCAACTAATGAATAGGGATACTTCTTTATCTACCGAAGCACAAAAATTCTTGGGAATTATTAACCGCAGTGGGGAGCATCTCTTGCAATTAATTAATGATATTCTGGAGATGAGCAAAATTGAGGCGGGGCGAATTACTTTAAATGAAAATAGTTTTGACCTCCATTCTCTTCTGGATACTCTGGAAGGGATGTTTCAACTAAAAGCTGAGTCTAAGGGTTTACAACTGATTTTTGAACTTGACCCCCAAATACCTCAATATATTAAAACTGATGAAAGTAAACTACGTCAGGTGTTGATTAATTTATTGAGTAATGGGATTAAATTTACTGAAACAGGCGGTGTTAGTTTGCGGGTTAGTAAGAGTAAGGAAAACATAATACTCTGTGAAGTTAATGATACTGGGGCGGGGATTGCTGCAGATGAATTAGATAAATTGTTTCAGGCTTTTGTGCAAACAGAAACAGGGATAAAATCAGGACAAGGTACGGGGTTGGGACTGCCCATTAGTCAAAAGTTTGTCCAATTAATGGGGGGAGAAATTACGGTTACAAGTAAGTTGGGCGAGGGTTCTACTTTTAGCTTTGAAATTACTATCAGTGTCGTAAAAGAGAGTGAGATTCAAACATCTGTAATGCCTAAAAAAGTTATCGGCATTGCTCCCAATCAACCCACCTATCGTATTTTAGTGGTGGAAGATAAACCAGATAATCGCTTGCTCTTAGTTAAGCTGCTTACTGCTGTTGGTTTTACAGAGGTGAAAGCAGCAGAAAATGGTCAGGAAGGGATAGAGATTTGGGAGAGTTGGGAACCACATTTAATCTTAATGGATATGCGAATGCCTGTGATGAATGGCTATGAAGCTACTAAGAAAATTAAAGCGACTTTGAAGGGTCAAGCAACTGTGATTATTGCTCTCACTGCTAGTGCTTTTGAAGAACAAAGATCTATGGTATTATCAGCAGGCTGTGATGATTTTATTCGGAAGCCATTCCAGGAAGAAGAATTGTTGACCAAAATCGGGAAGTGTTTGAGTTTAGAATATATTTATGAGGAAGAGAAGGGGAAACAAAATGTGAGTAAAGAAGAGAAAGAGGCAAATTTTACTCTTCAGCCACAAGCCTTGCAAGTAATGCCAAAATTATGGAGCCAAAGGCTATATCAACTGGCTGCTGCTTGCGACTTAGATGTGATTTTAGAGCTAATCGAAGAAATACCACCAGAATATTCTTCCCTGAGTTTTCCTCTCAAGGAATTAGCTGATAATTTCCAGTTTGAGCAAATAATGGAATTGGCTGAATTGGCATTATGAGATTTAGGGGCATAATATGTTATGCCCCGATAATAAATTATCAACAAATAAAAATTTTACTGGTAAAGAAAATTGAAAAAACGTTCTAGTTATTGGCAGTTAATTCCTTATCTTCGTCCCCAGTTACCTACTATTTCTCTAGCACTCGCTTGTACGGTTGGGTTTACTATTTTCTGGCCAATTTTAGCCTGGTTAGCAGGGAGAATGGCAAATTATATCGGTGAGGGAAATGTACAGGCGATCGCTCAACTTGCTGGAGTTGCAGCTCTTGTTTTCTTACTCAGAGGTGCGGCACAATACGGACAAGATGCACTAATGGCAAAAGCTGCTTTAAAAATTGCTTTAGACTTACGCACATTTGTCTATTCCCATTTACAAAAACTGAGTCTTAACTATTTTGAAGTGGCGAAAACTGGCGACCTGTCTTACCGTCTTACAGAAGATATTGACCGCATTGGGGAAGTAATTAATAAAGTTTTTCATCAGTTTGTCCCCTGCATTTTACAGCTAGTGGTAGTCTTGGGTTATATGTTTTTTTTAAACTGGCAATTAACCCTAGCAAGTTTAATTATTACCCCTTTAATGGCGGTATTAATTGGGGTATTTGGAGAACAGTTACTGAAGTTTTCCCGTCGCAGTCAAAACCGCATTTCTAATTTATCTGCTCTCCTCACAGAAGTATTTAATGGCATTCGGTTAGTGCAAGCTTTCGCCGCCGAAGAATATGAAATTAACCGTTTTTCCCAAGAAGCAGAAGCCAATAGAAATGCCAAATATTTGACAGAAAAAGTGAAGGCAATTCAATTTGTGGTGGTGGGTTTTTTAGAAGCAATGAGTGTGGTGTTTCTCTTTTTCCTGGGAGCTTGGCAAATTTCTCAACAAAATCTTACAGGGAGTGAATTTGTGAGTTATGTGGCAGCAGTTGCTTTATTAATTGACCCTATTTCCATTACGACTAGCAATTATAATGATTTTAAACAGGGAGAAGCATCGGTAGATCGGATTTTTGAACTATTGGCAATTAAATCAACTGTGGTAGAAAATAAGGATGCTTACCCACTTCGGGCAGTAACAGGTAAAGTGGAATATCGTGATGTGAGTTTTGCTTATCCTTCTTTTGATGAAATTAACCCCCCCTTGGGGAATAACAAGAGGGTGTTAAAAAATATCAGTTTTCTGGTGCATCCAGGGGAAATGATTGCTTTAGTGGGAGCGTCAGGAGCAGGAAAAACTACTTTAGTAAATTTACTGCCGCGCTTTTATAATATAGATGGAGGAGAGATTTTAATTGATGGAATTAATATTCAGGAAGTAACTCTTAAAAGTCTGCGCCAACAAATAGGGATAGTACCCCAAGAAACTATCTTGTTTTCGGGAACAATTGCGGAAAATATCGCCTTTGGGAAACCAGAAATTGATTTAGAAAAAATCAAAGCTGCTGGGAAAATAGCTAATGCGGAGCAGTTTATTAATGAATTGCCCCAGGGATATTATACTTATGTAGGAGAAAGAGGGGTAAATTTATCTGGAGGACAGAGACAAAGAATAGCGATCGCCCGTGCTATTTTACTTAACCCCAGCATTCTTATTTTAGATGAGGCAACCTCCGCTTTAGACTCTTCTTCAGAAGCTTTAGTACAAGAAGCATTAGAAAGAATTATGAAAGGGAGAACAGTGTTTGTAATTGCTCATCGTCTTGGCACAGTACGCCGTGCTAATCGCATTTTTGTGTTAGAAAAAGGGGAAATTGTTGAATCAGGTAATCACGAAGAATTATTAACCCAAAATGGTCGTTATGCTCATTTTCATGGTCAACAATTTTCTCCCTAGGGGTGGGGTATCCAAACCCATTTATTAGTTAACCGTCCAACTTAGGTGAATAGAAAATTATGTATCAAAAAATTCTGGTGGCCATAGACACCTCAGAAAGAGGAAAAAATGTGTTTGAGAAAGCTCTATCTTTAGCCAAAACAAACAATGCTAACTTAATGTTACTTCATGTACTTTCCCCAGAAGAAGATAACAGCCCGCTAGCCATCCCAACAGATTTTTCTGCCCCCTATTGTGATATTAGCGAAGTCGCATATAAAACATGGCAAGAACAGTGGCAAACTTTTGAAAATATTGGGTTAGAGGTACTTCATTCTTTTGAAAAAAAAGCCAAACAAGCTGAGGTAAATGTTGAGTTAAAACAGTTTTATGGGAGTGCAAGTAGAGTTATATGCAAAGAAGCAAAAGATTGGCAAGCAGATTTAATTGTGGTTGGACGTAGAGGGCGCTCGGGTTTGAGTGAAATGATTCTGGGTAGTGTTAGTAATTATGTGTTGCATCATGCCCATTGTTCAGTGTTGATTGTTCAGTGATATTCTAGAAGAATAACTAAAGCGATTCCTAGGGAAGAGAGCAAAAAATATGCCACGCAGTCAAAGAAACGACAATTTTATTGATAAAACCTTTACCGTTATGGCGGATATTATTCTGAAAGCTCTGCCAGCCAATAAAAAAGCTAAAGAAGCATTTGCTTATTATCGTGATGGGATGTCAGCCCAGGCAGAGGGAGAATATGCGGAAGCATTAGAAAACTACGAAGAAGCGCTGAAGTTAGAGGAAGATCCCAATGATAAGAGCTACATTCTCTATAATATTGGTTTAATTCATGGAAGTAATGGGGAGCTGGATAAATCCTTGGAATATTATCACCAGGCGATCGACCTCAATCCCCAAATGCCCCAAGCACTAAATAATATAGCTGTACTTTACCATTACCAAGGGGAAAAAGCAAAAGCGGCTGGTAGGGAGGAAGAGGCTGAAGCACTGTATGATAGAGCGGCTGAATACTGGAAACAAGCAATTCGGATCGCTCCCAATAACTATATTGAGGCACAAAACTGGCTCAAAATAACAGGGCGCTCAGAAATAGATGTATTTTTCTAAAGGGAGTAAGCAAAAATGATAGAGCAAGAGCAAGTGAAAAAAGTAGCCCTGCTAGCCCGTTTGGAAATAACACCAGCAGAAGAAAAGCAACTCACCAAAAATTTAAGTAGCATATTGGAATATTTTGACCAATTGAGTGAGTTGGATACGGAAAATGTCGAGCCAACAACCAGGGCGATCGAGATTAGTAATATTACCCGCCCTGATGAATTAAAACCTTGGACTGATCGTGAAATACTCTTGAAACAAGCACCAGAACAAGAAGGGGATTTTTTCCGAGTACCGCAAATTCTCAGCGAATAAAATAATGTAGGGGTTGGGAAACCAAGCCCCTTGATACAGGAGCAAAAAAGTATGGCAACAGGAATGATGATTGAGGGAAAATGGCAAAAGGAAGGTTATCAAAAAGACCCCAAAGGAAGATTTTTAAGGAATCCTACCACTTTCCGTAATTGGATCACTGCTGATGGTGCTAGTGGTTTTAAAGCAGAAGCAAATCGCTATCATCTCTATGTTTCCTATGCTTGTCCGTGGGCGCACCGCACTTTAATTATGCGGCAATTAAAAGGTTTAGAAAAGGCAATTAGTATTTCTATTGTTCACCCTTTAATGGCAGAAGAAGGTTGGGAATTTGCTGATTATCCTGGGACAATTCCCGATTCAGTAAATAATAAAAAATATTTGCGAGATGTTTATGCTCATTCTGATAATAAATATACGGGAAGGGTGACAGTGCCTGTCTTGTGGGATAAACAAACTAACACCATTGTGAATAACGAATCTCGGGAAATAATGAGAATGTTGGACTTAGAATTTGCCGAGGTAGCTGCAAATGAGGTTAATTTCTGTCCCGAAAATTTAAGGGAAGAAATAGATAAAACAATAGATGCTATTTATCACCCAATTAATAATGGAGTATATCGGGCAGGATTTGCCATTAGCCAAGAAGCTTATGATGAAGCAGTAACTGAGTTATTTGCAGCTTTAGATCATTGGGAAAAAGTGTTAGGAAAACAAAGATATTTGTGTGGCGATATTCTCACAGAAGCCGACTTTTGTTTGTTTACTACCTTGTTGCGATTTGATCCAGTTTATTATGTACATTTTAAGTGCAATATGCGTCATCTTGGGGATTATCCCGATTTGGGTAATTACGTCAGAGATATTTATCAACATCCAGGGGTAAAAGAAACCTGCAACTTTGACCAGATCAAGCGCCATTATTATACAAGTCATCCCCATATAAATCCCAGTGGCATTATTCCCGCAGGGCCGATGATTAATTTTGATGAGCCACATAACCGTCATTTAATTACGGCATAAAAAATATGTCCCTGTAGGGGCGGGTTTAGGGACAACCTAATAATCAACAGAATAACCTTAATATCAAAACCCGCCCTCTCCTCATTTAAGCAATTAACAGTTATCAGTTATCAATTAATATTTTATGGCAAATCCTGTTCTTGAGCAACTTTTTTTAAAATTAATCCACCACTATAGAACTGATAAGTTATAACTGATAATTAAATTAACCATCTAACTCCCCTTCCATCACCAGAGCGATCGCCTCTCGGGCATTTTCCTGAAATTCTTTCACATTCACCCGTCTCAACAGCCAAATTGCAGCAAGCATCCCTATTGCTTGCAAAATAAATACAGTACCATAGGCCAGCACTGGGGCAGTAAAAACCATTTTCCCCAAATTTAACACCGCACCGCCAAATACTGTAGCCAGTCCCCGCGCCATTGCTTGAGCTAACCCCCAAGCACCAATAAAAGTACCAGCAGTTTCCGCTGCTGTCAAATCTAACATCAAACTGGTAGCTCCTGCGGTAAGTACTCCAGAAGAAAGACCAAAAAACAATAAACTCCCTTTCAGCAATGCTGGATTAGCCGCAAACCCTGCTAAAGTAATTAAAACTAGAGAAACTGTTGCCCCCAGACAGCCATATTTGACTGTATTTTTCTTGCCCAAGCGGGGTAAAATTAAGAAACCAGTAAAACCAATGCCAAATAAAGTTCCCATTCCAAAAGGAACATTTAATTTAGTTGTTTCTGAGATACACATCCCAAACACTTCCCCGCCATAGGGTTCCATTACTGCATCCTGCATAAATAAACTAATCGTCATTACCAATAGGAAAGTAAAAAATAAACCCGTTTGGCGACTAGCGGTTAAGACTCGTAGCGCAAAGTTGAGAGTAATTTGGTCTTCTCGGTGTACCATCGTCGAGCGGGAGCTATAGCGAGAATATTTTTTCTCTACTCCCAGGGTTGCCACTAAAGATAACCCAAAGACGATGGCAGGCATAATGATAAATACTGGGTTAATAGTTGCCTGTAATTGGGGAATGTGAGCAATTTTTCCCCCTACTGGGTTGGTTAAGATAGCTGCCCCACAAATTTCGGGAGTGTCCAGTAATTTTGAGCTAATAATTGCCCCAACCACAATACCCACCATCAACATTGACCACACAATGGCAACCAGTTGAGATCGGTTATCCTCATCAGACACATCTACCAACATCGCAGCAAAAGGAGTAGAACTGGCACTCAGAGCTAAACCATAGAAAGCAAAAATTAGCGCCAGCAGTGCTGCCCAAGCAGAGGTGATAACATTCCAACCATTAGCTTGCAAACTACTACCTAATTGCCAAACTACTTGCAGTGCTCCGAAAGAGATAGTAGTAAACAGTGCGGCCCCTAGCCAAACATAGCCACTACGATGATAGCCAAAAAGAGGTTTAGCATCCGACATTTGACCAAACCACACCCGCGCAGGACTAACAAATTGGTGCATAGCGATCGCCCCTGCAGCCAGGAGGGGCAACACATTTAACTCATCAATCATTACTCGGTTAAGTACTCCAAGAGTTAGGAGAGACATCATCCCCAAACCCATTTGGAATAAACCGAGGCGAAACATAGTTAGGAGGTTAATTTTGGGCAAAGACTTATGTTGATTCATTGGTTAGAATTGCTGATAGAACAAAAGATAGAAGGCAAATAAAATTGGATTATCCAATCGTAGAAACTTTTCATTCAGTCCAGGGAGAAGGAACCTGGTGTGGAGTGAATGCTTTTTTTATTCGACTGGGGGGGTGTGCTGTCCATTGTCCTTGGTGTGACCAAAAGGAGACATGGCCCCTTAAAGGTCATCCCCAGCAGAATGTGTTTAAATTAGCTCGGGCGGCTAAAATTGCTAACCCTGCTATTGTGATTATTACTGGAGGAGAACCTTTAATGCACGATTTAAATCCTTTGTGTGGGCAATTGCGACAAAATGGATTGCGGGTGCATTTGGAAACTGCTGGTGCTTATCCATTTAGTGGGGTGTTTGACTGGGTGACTTTTTCCCCGAAACGGAATAAACTTCCCCATCGGAGTATTTATGAGCGGGTAAATGAACTGAAAGTGGTGGTGGAGAATGATGAGGATTTACAATGGGCTGAGGAGGAAGGTACTAAAGTTCCCCCAACTGCGCTTAAGTATCTCCAACCAGAATGGCATACTCCTCAGAGTCAGGAGTTGATTTTTAACTATGTGTTGCATCACCCAGAATGGCGTATTAGTCTGCAAACTCACAAGTTTATGGGGGTGAGATGAAAAAAGCTGTTGTTTTATTATCAGGGGGTTTAGACTCGGCGACAACTGCGGCGATCGCCATTTCTGCTGGTTATGAGGCGATCGCGCTCTCTTTTCGCTATGGTCAGCGTCATCTGCGCGAGTTGCAAGCGGCTACTAAAATCCTTAAAAAGTTAGGCATTCAGGAACATTTTATTGTTGATATTAATTTAGCTCAATGGGGTGGCTCTTCTCTCACAGATGGGTCTCTCTCTTTACCTCAAGATGGGGTAAAACCAGGGATAATTCCTTCTACTTATGTACCAGGGAGAAATACGGTATTTATAGCGATCGCTCTTTCTTTAGCAGAAGCAAAAAATGCTGAAGCTATATATTTGGGTATCAATGCGATCGACTATTCAGGTTATCCTGATTGTCGGCCAGAATATTTAGCAGCTTATCAACAATTAGCTAATTTAGCTTCTAAGGTAGGAGTAGAAGGAAAAGCACCCCAGTTAGTCGCCCCTTTGGTACAGGATTCTAAAATTGATATTGTACGACGAGCAGTAAAACTGGGAGTACCCATTGAGGATACTTGGTCATGTTACCAGGGCGGGGAAACACCTTGTGGTTTATGTGATTCTTGTAGAATACGCGATCGGGCTTTGATTGATGCTGGTTATCCTGAGTTAGCCACTGGGGTAGGTAGGTTTTATTAGTTTTAAAGTAATTTTTGGTAAAACTGCTCTGTTTTTTCAGCAAGTTTTTGCCAGGTAAAATGTTGTTTAACTTTGTTTTCTCCTGCTTCACCCATTTTTTGTGCTTGACTGGGATTGAGTAATAATTGACAAATAGCGTCAGCAATTTCTTGAGGGTTTTGTTGCACTAAATAACCATCTAATCCATTGCTAATAACTTCAGCTACGGCAGGAATATCACAGCCCATTACAGGTTTAGCAAAACTCCATGCTTCTGTATAAACACCACCGAAACTTTCTTGAGATGAGGGAACGCATAATAAACTACAAGCTGCTAAAGCGTCTGTTTTTTCCTGTAAATTAACCATTCCTAAGCGATATATTCTTTTATCTTGAAATTCCTGAAAATATTTTTCTGAATTAGCTACACTAGGGCCGATAAAAATAAAGTTTGTTTCTGGTATTTTTTCCCAAACTAACTTGGTTGCTTGTAATAATTGTTGATAGCCTTTATAGGGATAATGTTGCCCTAAAAATAAAACTATTGGCTCGTCAATTTGGTGCTTTTTTTTAAAACTGATGGGGTTAGCTGTTTCTGTAAAAATAGGACCTATTCCTGTAACAGTAATTTTATCTTCTTGCACTCCTAATTTAACTAATGTCTGTTTTTCTACATTGGTTAAACAAATAACCCCATCTGCTAACTGATATAATTTGATATAACTTCGATAACGCCACCCTACCCAACGAGGATGATGTACTGGAGTAAAAACAAAGGGAATATCATGCTCTTTGGCTACTTGATAGGAAGCATAACTTAATCCTTCTCTTCCTATGCGTACATTATGGATTAAATCTCCTTGTTGTGCGTATGGTTTAAGATGTTTAATTAGGTTAGGGGTGATGGAAGCTAAAGCAGTATCCATTAAAAAGTAATAAATTAATACAGAAGGAAATAATTTAAGTTTTTCCGTGAGAGAAAATCCTAACCTGTGAACATCAATACCATCAATGGTATATTTGAGTTCAGATGAAGGAGCGTTTATGGTTGTACCTAATAACCAATCAGTGCGGTTTTCATTCCAATGAGTTATAACTTGAATCTGGTGATTATTTTTTAAATTTTGCGCTAATATATGTTGGTGAAGTTGAGCTCCACCAATAGCTGGGGGATAGGTGGTGAGGGTGTAAAGAATATTCATGGGGCTTAAAAATATTAAATCTTCATGGCTGAAGTAGGTTAAAATGTTTAATTTAAAAGTTTAATGATTGTTAATTAACTAACATCAATATTGAATTTTATTTATTTTTTAATAGCATTTTTGAGCTGTTATAAATCTCAAAATATTTTCAAAAATATTGGTTCATAATATATTTTTACAATTATGATTCTCCTGTGAAATCCAACAGTAAATATGACCATCCAAAGGAGGATTAGAAAGATTTTTAGTTATTTTTCTATCTGTCTCTATATGTTTAATTGAGTAGCCTAAATCTAACAAAGGTTCTACAATACCTGACCAATAAGTATCTTTTTCTGTATCTAACATAAATCCATGTAACTCAATAAACAAAGTGGGTTTCGCTCTTTTGAGTAGCTCCTGCATTCCCTGAATTATTTGTGGCTCAAAACCTTCTACATCCAATTTAACAAAATCAGGAGTAGGTAAATTATGAGCTGCAATTTGATGATCGAGGGTATCAAGGGACACTTCTACTGTTTGGAGCTTGTCAGTGTGAAAAAATTTTGACTGGATTGTGGTATTTAGGCTGCCAGATCCTGCTTCAAAACTCCTAAATACAAGGTTTAATTTACCATTAGTATCTCCTAAAGCTGTATTAATTACTTTTACTTGTTCAAATCCATTTAAAGCAACATTCTCAAGAACAAGATTATAGTTAATAGGATTGGGTTCAAAAGTATATACTTGACCGCGATCGCCCACCGCTCGAGCAAAAAACAAGGTAAATACTCCTTCAAATGCACCAATGTCGAATATTATATTGTCTTTCAAATCAAGCCCACTTAAAAATAGGTCTTCTTTTGATGGCTTGGCTAACTGAGGTATAAAACTCATACCACCTTTACGTTTCAAACCCTTAGCAAGACCTCTTTGAATAGTGTAAACATAATTCTTGAAAAGTGGGCGTATTTTTATTAAGGATTTTATGTTAATCATCTATTTTAAGTTTTAATTATCTTAATTACCAGTTAGTTTTTTTAAAAAATCAGAGGGAATAATCAATCCTGTTTTAAAATATTTTTTCTTGACACTATTTTTGAATTTTAAAAAAATATAAATTGCTTTGTTGAGCTTATTTTAATTTATCTGTTGAGAGCCTATTTTAGTTTATTGTTTCTTTATTATCAATTGTTTTTACTTGTGTGATAGCGCTCTTTGTTTCTCAATTATAGGGAATCAATTTGCCTTGTATTGCCCAAAATACTGATTTAATTACTTGAGCTAAATAAAATGGCGAAAAAGATGGAGTTAATCTTAAATATTTAACTACAAGATAAAATGGATAGAATAAACGGATGCTAGGAGCATACATAATTTCAGCATATTTAAAATAAGTATAAAATAGATTTCTCACTAAGTAATAAAATTTTAGTTCATTGACGGAAACCGATTTAATGGGATGAAAGAACATGGCATCTACTTGAGTACATATTTTAATGTTAAATTTTTTACATCTCAAATAGTACTCATATTCATCTCCCCAAATAAATAGCTCTTTAATGACATAGCCAATTTTTTTTACCACATTTTTATTAACTAAAATACCATTAAAAAAGTTAGCTTGATTTAAATAAATCCCCCCTTCTGATTTGGCTGTTAACTCATCATAAGTATTAAGGTACATTCGGGGAGAAAAATAACCATTATTTTCTAAAACCCTTAATTTCCAAGTTAAAATATTCTGGTCTTCTGGTGAGACAACAGCGGGACCAATAATCTCAAATTCTTGGTTTAATTGGATCAGTTTTTCTAGACAATCTTGAGCTGGATAACCATCATCATCCGTTAACCATAACCAGTCATAACCTGCTTCATAACCTCGCTTCATTCCTGTATAAAATCCTCCTGCTCCTCCTGTATTTTCGGTTAATCTAACATAATCAATTATGGGTTTTTCTAAATAACCTTTTGCTTGTAAAAATTCTGGGGTGCCATCAGTGGAATTATTATCAACAATAATAATTCTATCTGGTATTCTAGTTTGAGCTAAAACCGCATCAAGACATTGAGTTAATAATTCTTGGCGGTTATAGGTGACAATTATGGTTGCTATGGTTTGAGTCATTTTTTTACCTGTTTTATTGTTTAAAACTAGAGCCAACAAAAAATCCGTCTTTAATGGAATCAGCTATGCCTTGAAATATCCATCTTGCATAACGCCCAATGGGATAAATATCATGTTCTTCTAAAGTTTTCATCGCCTTTTCTCGCCAAGTAGAATTAGGTAATGTCCAAGTATAAGCTACATCAATCCAGGTGGGACTTACCACTTCTGTTTGTTTAATATAATTCCATCGCTGTAACTCGGTAATTACATCTTGGCTATAGGAGTGAATTTCTGTTGTTGTGGGTTTCACTCCACCAAGATAGGCTTTTTCGACATATATTGAGACGCGATCGCCTTTTTCTCTAGCTGACTGGGGTAGAAATGATGGATCTACGTTACTATAAAAACCAACACGATGAAAACCTGACTGAGTATCGGGGTTATATAACCAGTGAGCGTCTGGAGTGCGATCGCCTTTTTCTGCGCCGATATTTAAGACTAAAACTGAGGTGTAGGGGGGAGTTTCTTCTTCTACAGACAACCCAGTCATTGCTATCATTTTATTGAGAGGGAGGGTTGTGATCAGATTTTCATAAACAGTACAACTACCATCTGCTGTGGTAATTTTTTTCTGAGCAACATCAATTTCTACTACTTTTTTGTTGTATTTGACATCACTCTGACTAGCCATTTTTTGAGCGAGGGTATTTAATCCTGAAGCAGGATAAATAAAAGTTACATTATATCCCACTGCTGTAGCGGTTGACAATGCTCCAGTTATTACCTGAGAGAGGTTAATGGGGGATTTATAAGCATCTTGGGGGGCAATTTTGGTATATAATCCTGCGGTGTATAGTTGGTGAAAGGCATAGAAAAAGCGATCGCACAGAGTTTGCCCAAAATTTTTGGTTAACCAAGCTTTCATGGTATTACCTGTTACTGGTTGGGGTTGAGTTATTTCCTGTAAAGCTTGCAGACAAATGTCTGGATTCAAATAATGGAGATTGTTTTGTAGAGGATAGGGAATATATAAATCTTCTTCTTGAAAATAAACAGAGGAGCGACGATAATAATTTTTTACAGGAGTTAGCGACTTAATATAACGTAAAATTGTGGGATCACCACCAAAAATCCAATGTCCACCGCCTATTTCAAAGCGATACGCTTCCCCATCTTCTGGCATTTGTGATAATCTTTCTGATGTATGGGGGCGGACATAGTATGAGGAGCAAATACCCCCTGGGGTTGCTGCTGCTTCAAAAACTGGACAGTTGGAAGCTATTCCTGCTGCTAACCCAGTCATCCCACCACCGAGAATAATTGTGGTCATAAAGTTTGTTCCCTTTCTGAGATTGTTTCCATTTTAACAAAGTATTTTGTCTGAAAAATTATTTTTGCTCAAAGGTTTTGTTTTTTTTATTTTTAGCCTTACCAATCATCTTTAATTATTACATCAATAAATTTTCCCTTAGTCTTTATATTGCTTTTTTATGTTCAACCACAATTTATAAAGCCACAAAGGTTTGTTGCTTTTTGCATATTCTTGGACTGAAATAATTATTTTAAACATTAGTTGAATAAGAGGGTGAGAAAGGGCAATTGAACCTTCTCGCCATAATACTGCTAATTGATAATCTCTTCTTTCTCTTATTTTTAGTAAACGAGCTGCAAAATAAATTAAATCTTTAAATGCAACTTTTCTGGCTAAAGGACAAAGGCGTGATTCATTTTGGTCATCTCCATGTTGGAATAATCCTACCATTTTTGCTTCTTTAGCTGTGGGATTTGTGAGAAATTTTATTGTGTTGGTTAAGGAAATTATTTTCAGTTCTTGGAGTTGAGTTTTTAATATATCTGTTTGAGCTATTTCTTGAGTGTATTTTCTAATTATTTTTTGTAATTCGTTACTGATTTTTTCCTGATGATTATTGATGAGTTTTAATACGGGAACAATTTGATTATCCTGCTTGTGATATTGGATAACACTACCATGATTTGCTCTGGTAAATAATTCTTCGATTATAGCTTGCTCTTTAAAAAATTTTTCACTTAGATGAGTAAAACTTAAAGCTTCTTGTACCAAATAAGCATTGTAAGTACCCACATCCTGAGCCAAAATGCGATCGCGAAATATGCCTAAATAATATCCTTTGACTTCATCAACAAAATTTCCTTGACTAAGAATTATTTTGAGAGAGCGTTGTGTTTTCAAAGTCCAACCTACATCTACTATTGCCCACTTATTATCTTTTAATAATCCTTCTTGCTCAAAATATTTCAGGGTAACTTGGCGATTTATTGCTATTTTTTCTAAAATTAAGTTGCTAACTTCTGGGTTAGCTAACATTTGCCAAAACTTCTCTATTTCTTGTGGATTTAGTTGTTTGTCAATTAAGTCTAAGGATAAGTTATATTTAGGTAAAACTGTTTTTATTTCTTCTGGTGTAATGCCTAATTTTTTACATAAACTTTTTAGTGAAGTTGAATGACCTTGAAGAATTAACCAATCCAATTTTTCCCGTTTAACTTCTGTAAGAGAAGGTAAAAACCAAGCTTGTCTTGAACCGTAAAGATAACGACATTCTGGAGTAGCAATATATTTACCTAATTCTTGAGCTATTTTCAGCAAAATTTGACCATCACGGGAGACAAAATATAATCTGTTAATTCCTTTTTGATTTGCATCTTGAATCACCCAAAATACATAAGAAGTAAGCAAAGGTGCAATTACATTAGCTGCTAGTTGGGCTAATTCTGGGGATATATTAAGATTATCTGCACAGTTTAATCTAACTGCACGGCTAATTCCTGCTATAAGCGATCGCACTTCCACTGGAGCTAAAGATTGGGTGATGGTTTCTCTTTCATAACGATTGAGTTGACTATCTTTAAAATAAATTGTTTTAATCCCCAGTTTCTGGGGAATGAGCACATCACTATAAATATTATCTCCTGTATGGTGGAGTTGCTGGGGTTTAATTTTTTCTTTTTCCAGGATATATTGAAAAAGATTGCCTGTTGCTTTAGTTAAACCTATTGCTCCTGAGACATAAATTGAATCATCTCCTTGAGCAATTTCATGAGCTAATAAACATTTTTTCATAAAACTTGGGGGTAGATACATATCTGAGATAAAAATCACCCTTTTCCCCTCTTTGCGCAGTTGTTCTATTTGAGATTTAATAGCTAAAATAGGGCGCAAACATTGATATTCTACTTCTAATTCTGCATTAATTAGTTGCTCTTTATCAAGAGTTAATGTTGGATGGTGAAAAAATTCATAAATTTCTTTTATGGTAATGTCTTCTTGATTATTATAATGTTGTCTGGCTTGAATTTCACAATTAATGCGTTGTTTGACTAATTCATCTAAAAGTTCTGGGGTTGAGGTTATTTTCTGGGTTTTAAGTATTTGGGAAAATAGGAGATAAAATAAATCAGTAGGTTGAGCTACTGTACGAATTATGCAGGTTTCAAAGATATCAAAGGAGTAAATTTTTTTCATATTTTTGCTAATTTATACTTGAAAAACTTTAGCCAAGATAAGGGAAAAATAAATCTTAATATTCCAATTCCAATTAATTTTATGTAACTAGCATAATAAATCAAAATCCCAAATATTCCCCAAACTGTTAGGCAAAAATGCCAATAGCCTTTAAAATACCGCATTGATTTTGGTGAGCTTAATTTTTGCCAATTTTCTCTAAAAGAAATCTCACCAATTAGCCAACTTGATTGATCCGAATTAAAGGAACAAAGAGCAGTTGCTGAACCTAAAATAGCTAATTTATATCCTTTTAATCTTGCTTGCCAAGTATATAAAACATCACCGTAATAATGAGGAGTTTTATGATTAGGGGGATATCCGATAGAATCAATTACTGAACGAGAAAAACAGACTAAATTGCCACTTAAAGATTTACAGTAGGTTAATTGTCCAGTTAAAGCAAAAGTATGAAAATGTCGCCAACCTTTAACTAGATTACCTCTATAAGACGAATTTTTTACTTCCAAGTTTTCATAACATTGTGCTGAGGAAATATGCTTTTTATATGACTTACAGTAATCAATTAAATAAGCAAGGCATTTTTTATTTGGTAAGGTATCATCATTTAACCAAATAAAATATTCTGCTCCTTGTTCATAAACATATTCCATCCCTTTTCTAATTGCTCCTGTCCACCATAAGTTACCATCTCCTGATAAAATAATTATATCAGGATAGAGTTCGTTAATTGCTTCACTGGTTCCAGCGGTTGAGCCGTCATCTACCACTACAGTATAATAGCGCTCTAAATCCCCATTTTGCTGCAATGTTTCTAAGCATTTTAGGGTGATAGCTTTGCGGTTATGGACAGGAATTATTATATAAACTGATTCTTTATTCATAATTATTTATTGCTAATTTCCTGAAAATCTACCATGTTAACTAGAATACCAATTATTTTTTCTACATTGTTAATATAATATTCTTTCATGTCTATTTTAACTGTGTTTTTTTCCAAATTCATGAACAACCATTGATTAGCATTTGTAACAATGCCATAAATCTTTGCAATCATATTATTTTCAGACTCGTTAAAAATTTGTGCCGCAATCATTTCTGCTATACATTGAGGAATCCCGCTATTAAGATTATCATTTTTGGCTTCTACTAACATTATAACAGGTGAACTTACATATAATTGTTGAGGAGAAAGACTGATTAAAAAATCGCAATATCCATTTAATCCTTGTTGACTATCTACATTAAAATCAATCCCAGAAAATAAACTTATTTGATTATTTAATATTCTTTTAGTTTCAATTAATACAGGAGCAATAATCATTTCTGATTTAGCTTTTTCTGTGCCGATCGCTTGAGCTAATGGAATATTGTTACTAATATATTTTTTCATAAAAGAATCAATTTCTATTTGATGATTATGCTCAAATAAAGCTTGCTTTTCTTCAATAACAAGATTAAATGTTTTTGTCAATTGTCTTAAACTAAAATCACTGTATGACATTTTTAAAATACCAAATTTTCTATTTTATCGGTTTAAGTCTTATTAGGTTGCTACTAAAATTAGTTAACATCAATTGATTTTTTACTCTTTTCATTTAAAATTGCAGGTTTTATTATTTTCAGGAGTTCGTAATAAATAATTTATGATAAATTTTCTGGAAATGAGGTTCTACTGCTAACAACTTATTAAAACAATTACAGGCATTATCAGAATAAAATTGATATTTATCCATAATTTTTTTACAAGCACACTCTAATTCTTTAAATTCATCAATAACTATACCGCATTCATATTCATTGACTAACTGAGCTAAACTTGTTTCTTTGTTTACTATAACTGGAATACCTGTAAACAGATAATGAGCAATTTTACCTGATGAAAGACCAATTTCTTGACAATTAGTTCCAAGAAGTTTAGTGTTATAAAATGCCAAGCCAATGTCAGCAGATCTATAAATATTATCTATGTCTTTATAAGGAAAAGGTGTAAGGGAAAATATTACTTTTTCAGGGTTAACCATATCTCTTATTCCTTTTATGTAGTTATCATTATCTTTGACGAAAAATCTACTTTGAAAAAAGGTTAAATATTTATCTGGCAGTTGAGTGGCTACTGTACTAATTTCTTTTGTATAAGACCAGTCTGCTAGTGTACCTGCATTTAATATAATTATCTTCTCTTTTCCTATCTTGAATTTTTCCTGCAAGAAATATTGTTTGTTGTATTTAGCTTGCCCTAAAGGAGAATTGGGTAATGAGTATATATTATCTAGGTTGATTTGATTATCTTCTGCTAACAACTTAGCTCTGCTTGGATCTTGAATAATTGTCAATAATGCTTTGTTGTTTGCTTTTTTTTCTAAGACTTTGAATAATCTTCCATGTATTGTTTTATGTGCTAATTGATATTTCTGATGTTCTAGGGAGCTTGACTGAGAGCCTTTTAATAATCTTCCATGTATTGTTTTATTAGCCACCAATGACAAATATAGTTCCAAAGAAAAATAAATAAATGGAATTTTCTTGAAAATTGCAATTAACCATGAAATAATTAAACCATCTTGTTCAACCCCAACTGTATATAAATATTCTTTATGATTAATATAACTTAATATATACTGATAAAAATTCCATAGTTTTTGGATACGATATAAGGTATATGATCCTAAAATTTTCTCATTATCTGCTTGTTTTATATTATTTATATAAACATTAATTAAAGAAGAAGCCAAATCTTTTGGCATTCTACATAACCCATTATTAACAATAAAAATATCAACATTTATTGATTTTTCAACCAATAACTTTATAAAACTTAATAAACAGGGAACAGTATCTAAAAGAGAATCATTAAAAATTATTGCCACTCTTTTCTCTTGTTGGTTTTTCATGACATTTATGTGAGTATTGTAAATTGATCAAGTTTGAAATAAATCACTTTTAAAGGGGAAAGAAAAATTGCTCTAATAACTGACCACAAAATAAACTCCATAAGTATCAAAATTGGGTTCTTTTTGAGTTAGCCATTCTTTATACTCTTTAATACTAAGTTGAAAGTTAGATAACATTAATTCTAATTCTGGTTTGAATAAATAACGCATGGTATGGGTTTCTTGTAATTCTTCCACCGCACCTGTTGTTTTATTGGTAATAAAAACTTGATAGTTAACATCTACTAAGTTTTTATTAGGGTACATTACAGGTTCAGCAATGCGAGTGACTTTGATCTGTTCATTTTCTAGTCTTTTTACTCTCACTGAAGGGCGATCGCTTAATACTCCTGGTCCATACCAGCAATCAAATATAAATATACCTCCTGGTTTCAGATGTTTTTTCACTGTCTCAAAAGTTGCCAGTAAATCAGGGTTACTGGTTTGATAGCTAATTACATGGAATAAGGAAATTATCACATCAAATTGCTGATTAAGCTTAAGGGTGCGAATATCCCCTTGAGTAAATTTTAAACCATTAGCTATGTCTGGAGGAAGTTGAGCAAGGCGATCGCCTGCTTTTTTTAACATTTCTTCACTTAAATCCACTCCCTGTATCTTATATCCATACTTAGCTAACAGTTCAGCATGATGACCAGTTCCACAACCTAATTCTAGGATAGATTGAGCATTGGGAGCATAATTTTGGATTAACTTATGGATAAATTCAGCTTCTGTTGCATAATCCTTATCACGATATAGTAAGTCATAATATTGAGAGTAGTTACCAAATACAGTCATGATTTTTGATACAAAATTTTGATGTTTTTCCTTGCCAATATTTTTTGGCAACTCTTGCAATACCGCAGCTAAATCATTTTTTAACATTGCCTCCATTGACAAAACCAAACCTGGAAAGTTTTTACTTTCTATGAAGCCTAAATCATCAGCTTCTAGATTATAGCAATTCTTATGCTCGTGAGGTACGCTTTCTTCTCCCCTCTCCCAACTGGGAGAGGGGTTGGGGGTGAGGGCTATACCTCATCAGCTTCTAGATTAATATATTTTCCCTCTTCTAAATAAAACCAGTCTATTTTCTGGTCATAAACTTGCCATACAATATATTCTTTAACCCCATGTCGTCGATAAACATTAAGTTTATCATGTAAATCATAGGAAGCGGAAGATGCTGCTATTTCTACAATTAATTCTGGCGCACCTTCAATATAATCATCTTCACTAACGCGAGACTGTCCACCTAATTCTGATTTTATCCTTAATAAAGCATCTGGCTGAGGTTCATTATCTAAATCTAATCTCACTGTAGTATTATCTGCTAATTCCACCCCTGGGGTGTTAGCTACATAAAAATTTAACCAAGTCATTATAGAGCTATGGGGTAAACCATGACCTTGATATCTTAATGCTGCTGGCATATATACAACTCCATTAATCAATTCTGCCTTTTTTTGTTTAGACATTACCTCATAGCGTTTTTCAAATTCAAAACGGGTGAGTCTGTCTCCATTTTCTAATGGTGGTATGGTTATACTTGGCATCTTTTAACTCCTAACTAATTTTTGTCCTTTAAGTCTTATTTTCTCTAAATTTGAATATAATCTGTTCTTCAGCTTGTTTAAATTCAATATCGAATAAATCAAAGACAACCTCTCTACCTATATTTCCAACTTAATTTGTGTTATTTATTGTTTTACGCTTCTAAATCTCACTGGAAAAAATTTTGGTGGTTCAATTAATTCGGTTTCATGGATTCTTTCTATAGTAAAATCTAGTGATGGATCATTAATTTGATCCATCATTTTTCCCAAATTAGGATCATGAGCAATAATACCATCTTTTGTATAAGCAATCCATTGTCCACGATATTGTTTTAATTGATGGCGATTATTTTGATACCATTCTTCGGTTGTTTGATAACTTATTTTATCCTTTATTTTTTTTTCTATTTTCTATTTAGATTTTTTGTCCCAATTTGGTTATTTTTCTTGATGTTTTGCCATATTTTTCTTGAGATTTTCAATATTTTTCTGACAATGTATTTTTTTAACCATAAAGCTTGTATTATCCAAGAGGTGCGTTACCGCCTAATGTGTTATATAAAATTTTTTAGAGCTTTAATGTTTAACACACCTCCAGAAAATAAGCACAAATAATCAGTGATTTTTATCTTGTTTGTGTTAAAAAATACAACTTAAAATTAATTTTGTCATATTTATGGTAAATAATCATTATCTAGTAATTGTGCCACAGTAAATGGACATTTTTGAGGAAATATTTGAGAAGATAATCCTGTTTTTTTGATTGCTCTTTTTCTCGCTTTAGGATAGATAACATCTATTTCTTCTAGAAAATAATTATATAAAGTTTTCGATCTAAATAAAAGCTCTAACTCAAAGCGAAAATTATCTATTTCATTTTCCCATCCTTTTTGACAATAATCTTTCTCTGATTCCCAATAACTATATAATAACAGATGAATCAATAGTTGTCTTAAATAACTATCCACTTTTCTCTTTTGTTCGCTTCCCAATGCTATAATTTCCTCTAAAAGATGTTCCCAATCAAGATTTTCTATATCTCTCTGTTCAATTTGTTTACTTGTAATTTCAGTCCACAAGACAAAATCTTCTGCATACAATTTTTGCATTTTTTCATTTACCTGAGTTAGCATAATTTTTGCTCCTCTTGTTCTATTATTTCCCTCAGAGTTTGCGCAACTCTTTGTATTTGCTCTTCTGTTAAAGCTAAACCACTGGGTAAATAAAACCCACGTCTGGCTAAATTTTCTCCTACTGGACAGGATACACCAGCAAATAATCCCATTTTCTGAAATACTGGTTGTTCGTGCATACACCAGAAAAATGGTCTTGTTCCTATTTTATATTCTTTTAAGCGTTCCATTACTTCTTTAGCATCAAAAGGTAATTCTTCACTTAAAACTACTCCATAAACCCAATAAATATTTTCTGCATAATCTGTTTTGGCTAAGGGTAATTGAATTTGAGCAATATCTGCTAAAAGTTCAGTGTAAAGTTTCCCCATGCTGCGTTTTTTTGCCACAAATTCATCTAATCTTTCTAATTGTGCAACACCAACCGCAGCTTGTAAGTTACTAAAGCGAAAATTCCACCCTAAATCTTCATGGATAAACCTTTGTTGGGGTTGAAAACATAAATTGCGCAAAGAGCGACATTTTTCTGCTAATTTTTCATCATTTGTTAGTACCATTCCTCCTTCTCCAGTGGTAATGTGCTTATTAGGATAAAAGCTAAAGGTACTAATATCGCCAAAACTACCACAGGGTTTATTGTAATAAGTTTGTCCGTGCATTTCTGCTGCGTCTTCAATGATTTTTAAACCATATTTGTCAGCTATTTCTAAAATGGGATTCAGATCTACGGGTAAACCGTAAATATGTACTACCATAATTGCCTTGGTTTTGGCTGTAATTTTAGCTTGAATTTGATTTACATTTATGTTCCATGTAAGGCGATCGCAGTCTATAACTACAGGAGTCGCCCCAGCTCTGACAATGGCAGCGGCACAGGATATAATGGTAAATGTTGGTAAAATTACTTCATCTCCTTGACCAATACCCAACGCTGTAATTGCCACTTCTAAAGCAACTGAACCATTACAAACGCTAATACCGTACTTTCGCCGCACACGATTAGCCATTTGTGTTTCAAATTGCTTAACAAAATCTCCTTCTGAGGATATCCAACCAGTATCAATACACTGTGATAGATATTTTTTCTCATTCCCGTCTAATAATGGTTCATTAACTGGTATTGGTTGCATTTTTTTTATTTAATCAGTAAAGAAACAGGGGTGAGCAACACCCCAAGTTAATTTAATTAGAGTTGTCTTGTAGCCATTTTTCCACTTGCTCAATCTTAGTAATATCTAGCAACTCTTCTGCTAAATTTTCTAATTTATCTAACTTAAGTTGCTGGATCTGAAGCATTAAAGCGGGTGAAATTTCCCCAAAACGACGCTGAATTAATTTTGAAACTAACTTAATTCCTTCTTGTTCAATTCCTTGTTCAATTCCTTGTTTTTCACCTCTTGTTAAACCTTCTTTCAGTATTTCTTGATACCAAGGCGATTCTCTTAAAACTACCATATCCCACCTCATTATTTGTTGCACTAACGGAATAGATAAGACAAAGCTAGCAAAAAAAGATAATAATGGTTCTAGTTCTTCTAGTTTCTCATTATCTCTCAATAATTGTACTGCTTGACGCACAACCATTTCATCACCACCTCCCTTAAGAATTGGTACGAATGGTAGTAAGGTAGTCAATTCCTGCTCAAAGACTATCTTAGCATCAATTTCCCATAAATTAATCACTTTATAATCTTGATATGATTTAATTCCCATAAATTCAGATTGATAACAATGGGGTATTTTCTCAACTTTAGAATTGGGGAAAATATTAATCAAAACTGGATATACAGGTAAATTATACTTTTCTATTGCTAAAGCTGTATAAGCGTTAATTCGTTGAGGTACATTTTTTTTATAACGCAATTGCAACTCATTAAGTATAAGAAAATCCCCCTGTTGAGGACTATTAACTTTCAGGAGTACATCATTTTCTCTTGCTACCCATTGAAAATCTGAAGAAATAATTTCTTTGACAGTTAAGTTAGGGTTTTGAGTTAACCAGCGTACCCATTTATCTGGTGATAAACTAATTAAACGTTTACTGCCAATATCAGCTTTTTTCTTGGTCATATTCTAGTTCAAAATTAACTCTTTCATAAATATCTATTAAGGGAATTTCCCAAGCTATTGATTCTAATTTTAACATATCTTTTTCATTTTCATATTCAGTTAAAACCCATTTTCCTGCTTCATTTTTCGCAAATTGTTCAATTCCATATTGATATTGATCTATTAAAATATACTCTTGCATTTGGGGAAGGGAAGGATAATATTTAAACTTTTGTCCTCGGTCATATTCTTGAATAGATAAAGAAAGAACTTCAATAATTAAGATAGGATTAGTAATAGTGCTAGTCCCTTTTCCTTGATAAATTGGTTCACCAGCAACTATCATTACATCAGGATAAGTATAAATATTATATTCAGGTATCCCTAGCCGAACATCACTAATAAATACTCGATAATTCTGCTTTCTTAGAGCAAATTTAAGATGAGCGCACAAATTAGTCACTATTTCGTTATGATTAGTTGTCCCCCCAGCCATTTTTATAATTTCTCCATTGCGATATTCACTTTTATATTCGGCTTTTTCTTCTAAAGCTAAATATTCTTCAACTGGATATTTTTTCTTTGTTTCAGTCTTGGGTGTTTCTTTGGTTAAAGTTTGCATAATAATTAACTCAACTTAATTTTCTTTGATTTTAGCTTGTTCAGACTTGATCCCAGTAAAACGGGTTTTATCTTGTTCCCCTAAATAAGGGCCTTGTTTTACTTCAATCATTTCAATTTCTTCTAACACTTCAAAACCATGCCCTCCAGTCACCAGTAAAATCACATCACCTTGTTCTAAAATACGACTTTCTAAATATACCTGTTGATCTGTGTAAAAATCAACTCTTAATTTCCCTTTTTTGATAAGTAAAACTTCTTGAGTGTAATAAACTTCTCTATTTACAGGATTATGAACATGAGCAGGTATGATTTTACCTGGTTGATAGTGCATATAAGCTAACTGCTGAGAAAGTTCATCGGCTGTAAAAAAATGAATCCCCTCTTGATTAAATTTATGGGATACAATGATAGCTAGAAGTTGAGCTTTATCGGTTATTTTTTCAATCATTAATGTTACTCTGATTTTTTGTACTTTACCATAATCTGGAAGCTGAATATTTGTCAAAGTGGGTTAAATTTCTCATTGATTGATTGTCCTTTGACTTGTAATTAATTCGGGTAAGGGTAAGTTAAGTTTTAACTTCCCCACTTGAATTTTAATCTGCATTTCCCACACACTTGCTATGCTTAACAACGCCCAAAACTCCCCCTCTCGCAGTTCATCCCGCTCTCTTCGAGAACCCAACAACTCACCAGCCAAGTCTTGCACTCCATACCAGAGGGACTTTTTCAAACTGCGACAGAACTTTTTTGACACCCCTCTCACAGAAGTACCTCTTTATCTTCCTGTTGCTGGTTTTGCCCTGTTGCCCCAATTCTCTGACTCATCTGGTTGATAGAAATTATCTATCTGTTGGTTTCTCTTATTAATTTACCCCAAACTCCACAAAAAGCGATCGCCTCTTCATCAAACTTTACCCTCCCCCTCCAGTTTCTGAATAAACCTTTCTATATCAGTTGCCAAACTTGGTAACAAATTAACTGCTTTATCCAAATTTATTTTTAACTGCTCATACTCAATCTTTGCCCCATAAGCATGACGAAAAAAGTGCCTAAACCCCCTTAATCCATTTAGTAATTTATAAGTTTCACCAGACAACAAAGCTGGGCGAATCTCTGTTATTTCTTGAGTCATTCGCTGGAGTAAAGCTGTATGCCATCTAGCTGTGTCAGTAATGTTATTCTCAAAATAAGTAGCCACAATTTTTAGTAACTTTTTTTTAAAATTACATAATCATAAATTTGATAGGCGACACTTTCTAAGCGAATAATATCTTCTGGGGTTAAATTGTTTGCCCTCTCAGTTAATTTATTACCAATAATTTTAATCAATTCTATTTGCGCCTTAACATCACTTTGGAAAATCAAGAATGAATTTTTGTCCATAATATCCCCCTTTCCCTAATTCTCTCAGCAAAATGACATTTATCTAACATAATTATATCTACTTCTCGCCCTAATGCTTCTGCCACCAAACCAATTACTGAAAAGAAATCTTCTGAGTTGATTTGTTCAACAGCAACATCAATATCTGATTGTTCGTGAAATTTCCCAGTCCGAGTAACCGAACCAAAAATATAAGCTCTATTAATGCCATATTTTTCTCCATATTCATCTAACCATTGAATGGTTTTGTTTAAAAGCATTTGACGCTCGTTTTCCAATTTTAAACGGCGATCGCTCATAGCTTGATCTAATTTTGTTGTCCGAAAATACCCTGCCATTTTCTCAAATAACTCAACTAAATTTTTACCCATAAATCCCCCTACTCCCTCAAGCACTTATCCGTTCCACTACAATAGGTATTGCTAGCCGCTAAACCACCCAAACCAACAACAAACCCACCAAAGAAAGCCCACTCACCAGCCCCCCTTGCCAATTCCCTGGTAGTAACCAACTACTAGGCGTTACTGGGTTTAACTTCACTAAAATCGCAAACAAACCTTGCTCGGGTACGGGAAAAACCACAGGAGTTAAAAACAAAACCCCAGTGAGCATAGTTAACCCACGGGAAACATCCTGATAAAGCACCCCCAACGGAGCTAATAATAATCCCAAAGTTATTCCCAAAATAACTAATTATTTGTTAGGATAGACCCAAGGGCGATACAGTCGCGGGTTTGTGTTAACCAATTTGAGCGCCCGATTGAACATTGAAAACCTAATAAGGAATAGATAAGCAATGCCTAGAATAGACTCAAAACCCCCAAGTTAATTTAAATTTTCTTGGAGCCATTTTTGGACTTGCTCAATCTCAGTAATATCAAGTAACTCTTCGGCTAAATTTTCTAATTTCTCTACTGATAGTTGCTGGAGCTGAAGCATTAAAGTGGATGAAATTTCCCCAAAACGACGCTGAATTAATTTTGAAACCAATTTAATTCCTTCTTGTTGAAGTCCTTGTTGAAGTCCTTGTTCAATTCCTTGTTCAATTCCTTGTTTTTCCCCTCGCTCTAAACCTTCTTTCAATATTTCTTGATACCAAGGAGATTCCCTTAAAACTACCATATCCCACCTCATTATTTGTTGCACTAACGGAATAGATAAGACAAAGCTGGCAAAAAAAGATAATAACGGTTCTAGTTCTTCTAGTTGCTCATTATTTCTCAAGAATTGTACTGCTTGACGCACAACCATTTCATCACCACCTCCCTTAAGAATTGGTACGAATGGTAATAAAGTAGTCAATTCCTGCTCAAAGACTATCTTAGCATCAATTTCCCATAAATTAATCACTTTATAATCTTGATATGATTTAATTCCCATAAATTCAGATTGGTAACAATGGGGTATTTTCTCAACTTTAGAATTGGGGAAAATATTAATCAAGACTGGATATACAGGTAAATTATACTTTTCTATTGCTAAAGCTGTATAAGCGTTAATTCGTTGAGGTACGTTTTGTTTATAACGCAATTGCAACTCATTAAGTATAAGAAAATCCCCCTGTTGAGGACTATTAACTTTCAGAAGTACATCACTTTCTCTTGCTACCCATTGAAAATCGGCAGAAATAATTTCTTGTACAGTTAAGTTAGGGTTTTGAGTTAACCAGCGTACCCATTTATCTGGTGATAGACTAATTAAACGTTTACCACCAATATCAGCTTTTTTCTTGGTCATATTCTTCTATTCCAAAATTAACTCTTTCATAAATATCTGTTAAGGGAATTTCCCAAGCTATTGATTCTAATTTTAACATATCTTGTTCATTTTCATATTCAGTTAAAACCCATTTTCCTTCTTGATTTTTCGCAAATTGTTCAATTCCATATTGATATTGGTCAATTAGAATATACTCTTGCATTTGGGGAAGGGAACGATAATATTTAAACTTTCCTCCTCGGTCATATTCTTGAGTAGATAAAGAAAGAACCTCAATAATTAAAGTAGGATTAGTAATAGTGCTAGTCCCTTTTCCTTGATAAATTGGTTCACCAGCAACTATCATTAAATCAGGATAAGTATAAAGATTATATTCGGGTATCCATAAGCGAACATCACTAATAAACAGTTCGTAATTTTCTGTGCCTATAGTCAAAGGAAATTTCCGACAAATATTAACACCTATTTTATTATGATTAGTTGTACCACCTGCCATTTTAATGATTTCTCCATTGCGATATTCATTTTTATATTCTGCTTTTTCTTCTAGAGCTAAATATTCTTCAACTGTATATTTTTTTACGGGAGCTGTTTCAGGTTTGGTGGTTTTTTTACTTAAAGTTTGCATCATAATTTCCTCAATTTAATTTTCTTTGATTTTAGCTTGTTCAGACTTGATACCAGTAAAACGGGTTTTATCTTGTTCCCCTAAATAAGGGCCTTGTTTTACTTCAATCATTTCAATTTCTTCTAACACTTCAAAACCATGTCCTCCACTAATTAGTAAAATCACATCGTCTTCTTCTAAAATGCGACTTTCTAAATATACCTGTTCATTTGTATAAAAATCTACTCTTAATTTTCCTTTTTAAATGAGTAAAACTTCTTGAGTAAAATAAACCTCTCTATTTACAGGATTATGAACATGAGCAGGTATAATTTTACCTGGTTGATAATGCATATAAGCTAACTGTTGAGAGAGTTCATCGGGAGTAAAAAAATGAATCCCCTCTTGCTTAAATTTATGGGATACAATAATAGCCAGAAGTTGAGCTTTATAAGTTATTTGTTCAATCATATTTTTCTCTTGTACTTGTTTTTGCTACCATAATCTTTGTCCTGGATATTGATCAAAACTGCTATCAATACTGAGAATAGGTAAATTTTCTCTAATTCCCTGAGCAATTAAAAGGCGATCGAAGGGATCTTTATGATGTAAGGGAAGTTCATCTAATGCCCAGATATGAGATAATTTAATGGGTAAAATTTCTAGCTCATTGGTTGTTTGTTGACTGGCAATTAATTCTGGTAAAGGGACATCAAGTTGTAATTTACCTATTTTAATTTTAATCTGCATTTCCCAGATACTTGCTATACTTAATAAGGTTTCATTTTCATCATCTTCTAATAATTCAGTAGCTTGTGGGGAAAGTTTTGAAGAACCTTGAGCAAACCACAAAAAAGTATGAGTATCAATCAGAATTTTCATTATTAACTCCTGAGCTAACTAATTCTAAGGGTTCATTAAAATCATCACTCATCCAAATTTTTCCTTTATGTAACCCCATGACTCGTTTTTTGCGTTTTTTACTTGGTTGAGCTTTTTCCTCATTATATTTTTGCTCAATAAACTCCACATAATCAAGAATTTGCTCTTGTTTTTCTTCTGGTAATGCTTTGATTTTTTCCATTAAAGTTTCTGTTATATTTAATGTTTTGTTAACCATTTTTTCATCCTAATTATTCATTATTTCATTATAATTAATCGCCTTGTTTTTTTACAGAGCAATCAAGCTTTAGTAAGTTTTCTTAAATACTTTATGTTTTCTAGGTTCTACCGCAAGAGTTTCAAAAACAAAAATATTACAAAAAGTAACCTCCAAATAAGTTAATTCTCTAAGTTTTGTCATTGTCAAATTAAAAACCAATAGGCATAGTAAAGGTTAAACGAGTGTTTTGTGTAAATTCTATTTCTCCTAAATTTAATTCTTGATTTTGTTCTTGTCTATATTCAATAATCATTTTCAACACATCCAGACAGTTGAAAATTGCCTCGTGTGGTGTATCTCCTTCCGCAAAAGCACCTTGAATACCTGGAATACTAGCCAAATATCCATCTTCATTGATTTCTATAACCATAGAAACCATTTGAGTTTTTTTACTCTTATTTAATTTGTTAAGTAATGTCATTTTGCATTGTTGATGATAAGATAATAAAGCGATCGCTACGCTCTTTTGTTTATTTTAATATCATACCATTAAAAACTAATGATATTTGTTAAACAAAAGTAATTAAAAAAATTATTTGATAAATTTGATGATGTAAATTTATATTACGCTTTAGTTTCTTCAAAGCTAAACTAATAATTGATTTTGATGTTTTTTCTTGACTTTTTACCAATTGATTTAATTTATATTTGTTTCAGCAAAACTCAACATTTCCTGAGCTTGTTTGATTAATTTATCTGCATCTTCCACTGTTAAATTAGGCTCAAAATCATAATCACCTCGATTACGCTTTAGTGTTTAAATGGGATGCTCCCACTCCCAACTCCCAACTCCCAACTCCCAACTCCTTGCCTCCGAACTCAGGTTTTAGTAAGAATAGTCTTTAGTTTACAGCAATTAGATGGGTGAGAAATGACAAAAACACCAGTTGATTTATACCGTAGAGGTAATGCCACATCTCCGAGAATAGATCATGTTCGTGCTAACAAAGATATTGCTATCTATGAAAATAATGGGCAAATATGGGTAAAAGAAACTCTCCTCGATGGACAAACACCAGGAGGAATTTCGACCTTTTCCGTTCAGGGAAGGGGAAACAACTGGTGGAAATTAGAGCAGGGGACTTTTATTCCCAGTGAGTTAGAATTAATTAATGATCGGGGAAATCACTGGTTATGGAAACCATTATTTCCCATGCCAATAGAAACCTATAAACAAGCCTTAAGGGTAATTGGTGAATTTTTTTATCGGGTAAGTTGAGGTTAACCATGAAAACTTTATCATTTAAAGACATCCAATTCATTCTCGAAGCACTCGAAGCACTTGTCAAAATTTATACTAATCGTATTCAAAAACTAGAGGCTCTCGAAAACTATGAGGATGAAATTTCAGACTTAAGTAATGATTCTCTATTTTTACAAGAATTAATCACTGACTTTCAAAATCAACAAACACAAGAATTAGCTATACTTGTCTCTGAACCAGATTTAAAAAAGAGCGATTTAGAGACATTAATTAAACAAGTTAAAAACTTATCAATTGATGAAAAATTAATCTTAGTAGAATCTCTAACTTCATCAATCCGTGAAGAATATAATCTAATGCGAACCTGAAATGAGGGCGTGTCTGCAAAATGATAAAATGAGTAAAACTACTTCTAAGCTTCTTTCGGCTTTGATTAATAACTTTTCTGCTTCAGTTTTCATAGAATGATTCCCTCTCGCTTGATATTAAGAAAAAAGGGACTATAGCTTTTCTGTAACTGTTCAATTGTCGCAAAACTACGAGAGATAACGACATCATTTTCCAAACAAATTTTAGCAACGTTGAAGCTCGTTTTTTCAATTTCTTGTGAATAATTAGTCATTTCTCTTAGCACAATTAACACATCAATATCTGAGTCTGCTTTTGCTTCTCCTCTAGCTTGAGAACCAAACAATATTATGTTCTCTAATTGTTCTCCATATAAATCTTGAAGATTCTTTTTGAATTGCTCAAGGATTTTTTGGACTTTTACTGATGTCGGTAGGGATTGATCTTTTATGAGACTAATTTTTTGCATAAAACTTAAATTTATATAACCAAATAGATAAATTGAATTTTCAATCATTATATCATAGTTAAGTAAGTTAGGAAGCGCACTCGCAATGCGAGTTCCCTTCAGGATCGCTACTCATCCGAGAGTATATCAGATATGCAAATTTTTACTTAATTTTAGGCTCTTCCGTACTTACTATGCTAAATTAATAGTTTTAAACTCCTGTATCCTTTATCTAACAAGTAATTTGAGATTTACAATGACTTTTTAACTATTTTATTGAACTAAAATGCTCAAATTCATATACAGCAAAATTGCTTGATGATGTTGTTAACAGTTTTGCATACTATGTACGGAAAAGCCTAATTTTATGCCTTTAACCAACGGTAGAGTTTAAGGATGATAACTGAAGCTTTAAATCTAATTCTAGGATTTTTAGCACTTGATAAACTTCTGAAAAAGTTGGATTTTGACATTCTAAAAACTGGCTTAAAAAGCTATTTTGTTTTAAGCTTTTATCTGGATTTTTGGAATTAATCTGATAAAATTTAACAAGCTCTTGAAGAGCGGATATAAATAAGGTAATTCCGCCTTCTTCTAAGCAATCTTGTAGATAATCTACGACAAACTCACGCTCTTGGAAATCGCTTTTAAAAGTCTCGCAAAAATCTTTCAATCTCATTTTTATAAGCTCTCCATAATGCTTGTGCATTTATAAGCTCTTTAGCTTGGGTGCTTTTGTCTCCCCCGCCTAAGATAATTACCATTCTATCACCTTCACCAGCGAAATAGACTCGATAACCAGAACCAAAAGTCATCCGCAATTCATAAACACCTTCTCCCACATTTTTCCAGTCTCCCAAGTTACCTAATTCTAATCTTTTAATTCTCAAAGGATTTTTATGGTTATTTTTGACATAGATACTGACAATTTTATCAAGAATTTGTCTGTTGGTTATTTGAGCGATCGCTTTTGTTAAAACCTTCAGTTACGCTTTAATTAATTTAACACAAGCAACCCCACGAGCAGCCGCAGCATGATCAGAATCAAAAGGAATGGGTAATGGCATTTTTTGCGCTTGATAAGCTTTAGCTTTTTTATTTTTTCCCAACATCTAACTTTAAAATTCTTTTCAAAACAGTTTTTACGCGGAAAGGATAGCCAACATAACCAATTATTTTAAACAATAATGCTTCTTGCTTTTTACCTGCTCTTTGATAACGATAAGAAAGATTGATATAATGTTGTGATAAAGTTTTAATACCAGCAAATTTAATAATTTCTAATTGATGCTTTGTGAACACTTGTTTATACCCTTCAGCATCTCTTAGCATATTTTTTGATATAGTGTCATTACCTCTACAATCATAAATAAAAGTAGGTTCAGAAACAAATCCAAAAGAATAATATTTAGCAAGTCTTATGGATGTATCCCATTCTTGATAAGAAGTAATTGTTTCATCTAAATAGCCTATTTTTGCTAATGCTTCTCTGGCAATTAAAAGTGAAGGAAATACTGTACTAGGTTGAGTTAAAACTTGTTTATAAACTTCTCCTTGTATTGCAGGAATACCAAAGAGTTTTAATTCTTCGTCTTTTCTAAGAACATAACAATCGGAATGGACAACTTTAACATTATTTTGTGTAGCTACCTTAATTCGCATTTCTAAACTTTTAGGAAGTAATTGATCATCCGAGTCAAGGAAAGTTATCCATTCTCCATGAGCTTTTTTTGCACCCGTATTTCGTGCTGCTTGAGCTCCTAAATTTTGAGGATGTTCAAAGTAAGTAATTCTTGAATCTTTTTCTTTTAAAGTATTTATAGTATCTTTTGTATTATCTCGAGAACCATCATTAACAATGATTAGTTCAAAGTCTTGACAAGTTTGCTCCTGAACACTATGAATACTTTTAGTGATGACGGAGGCACGATTATAGGCAGGAATAATTATTGAAATAGCAACCATTTTCTAGCTAAATATTCAACTTTTAACAACATTAATCAAATTGTCTTGGTAGCGTCCACGAGTATCAATTACAAGTTTACTATTTTGTTGAATGAATTGATAATCAAATAAATCATGATCAGTGGCAATTACTAAACAATCTTGTTTTTTGATTATCTCTTCTGTCAACTCAACTGATTTCAAATCAAATTTATACATTCGCATCTTGGGAAATTTAGGAAAGTAGGGGTCGCAATAAGAAATATTTGCTCCTTTATTGTGTAAAAGTTGCATTATTTCTACTGCTGGTGACTCTCTAGAATCATCAATATTTTTTTTGTAGGCTATGCCTAAAACTAAAATTTTTGAGCCTTTAATTGATTTACTATGATTATTTAAAGCATCTGTAATTTTTTCAACTACCCATTTGGGCATATTAGTATTAATTTGACCTGCTAGTTCTATAAATCTAGTATGGATTTTATATTCTTTCGCCTTCCATGTTAAATAAAATGGATCAATAGGAATACAATGACCTCCTAAACCTGGACCTGGATAAAATGGGGTAAAACCAAAAGGTTTAGTTGAAGCTGCTTTAATTACTTCCCATATATCAATACCCATATGATCACAAACAATTTTTAACTCATTCACTAAACCAATATTCACTGCGCGATAAATATTCTCCAGTAGTTTACTCATTTCTGCCACTTTTGGACAGGAAACAGGAATAACAGTTTTAACAATTTTACTGTATAGTTCTATTCCTATTTCTAAACAATTATCTGTTAAACCAGCAACAACTTTTGGTATAGTTTTTGTTGTATATTTTTCATTACCTGGATCTTCCCGTTCAGGTGAATAAACCAGAAAAATGTCTTCTCCTATTTTAAATCCTTGTTTTTCTAATTTAGGCTTAATTTCTTCTTCTGTTGTTCCCGGATAAGTTGTACTCTCTAGGCTAATTAATTGTCCTTGACGCAAATAAGGTTGTATTTCATTGATTGTCTTAATGATAAATGATAAATTAGGATCATTATGCATTCCCAATGGAGTAGGGACACAAATTATTAAGCAATCGGCATCTTTAATCAGGGCAAAATCACAAGTAGCTTGAAAGTTTTGATTATTTTCAATATGGATTAATCTATCTTTACTAATATGTTTAATATAACTTTCTCCTTTATTTAGCATTTGTACTTTTTCGGAATCAATATCAAATCCTATGACTGATAATCCAGATTCAGCAAAAGAAAGTAAAAGTGGTAATCCGACATATCCTAAACCAATAATTCCAATGGTGGCATTTTTTGATTGCAGTTTTTCAAGTAAATTGTGTTTCATTTTTTTATTCAAATTACACTAACTCCTATTTTTTATTAATTTTCAATCTAATTTATTTTTTGAAACATAACATAATGAGAATGACTATGACCATGTTTGTTTTTAAATTCGCTAATTAATTTAAAACCTAGATTTTCAAAATATTTAATTACAGTTTTACGAGGTAGAATAACTGGATAACGATCAGCATAATTTAACCAATTATCAATTACAGTGCAATCAAAATCTTCGTCAGCATAAAAATCAAAAACTACATAACCATTCTGTTTACAAATCTTAGTCATTTCTAAAAAATATTCAAAACAATGTAAGAAAGGTAAATAAACAAAAACTCCATGAGCGTGAACTAAATCACAAGAATTATCAGGTGTATCTTTTAAGCTTTTACCGTCTGTTTGTTGTAAAATAACTGTGGGAGCATAATTTTTTACTAACCATTGTGCCCAATCATCAGCAACTTCATAGATTTCATATTTTTTTGGCACTACTTGAAGCAAGATTAAATCTAAATAACGACCTGTACCTGGTCCAATTTCACAAATGCGATCGCACTGCTCTAAAGCTCCTATTTGTTTCATTTCTTGAATAACTTTTTCTGTGCAACCTTTTTGCTCCCAAAGCTCCTCTACATATTCTCTTACTGTTTTTCCTTGAGCTTTAGCTGCTTTTACAGTTTCAGAAGCGTTAATATAATAAGTAGATTTTTTTTGTTTATACTTAGGAGATATAGTATAACCCATTAATTTTAATACTGATTTAACAACTTTTTTAAAATTCATACATTTTTTTCTCTCTCATTTTCTAATTACATTTTTAATTATGAATTTATTATTTAGTATCGTGAATTTATCTAAAATTTAGCCTCTAATTTAATCCAAAATATAACACCACAAAGAAGTTATTGTAAAGTAATCTGCATAGGGGGTAGGTCCAGGCAAATCAAGTCTTGAATAACCTCTAACTGCTGTATTGACTGTACTAAGGTAATGCTCTTGGTCTGTATTGTCCCACACTAGATAACCTCCTTTTTTTACCTTTTTCAATGAATGTTTAAAACATGATGGTCGAGAACGACCATCAATCAGAATTACATCAAAATAATTATCAGGAAATCGATCTATTAAACGTACATAATCTACAAAATTTTTACCCCTAAAACTTTGATTAATAAGTGACAATGAAGTGTAGGCATCAGGATCAGAAGCAATTTGCTTAAGACTAGCCTCGTCTAACTTAGAATTGTCGGAGGTCTTAGGCTCAATTAAGTAAATAGTACAATTATTGTAATTATGTTTTTCTATCTGTTTAGATACATCATTAAACCAACTTTTATCATGTTCTACACTAACAACTTCACTCACTCGCCGAGCAAAAAAAAGAGTTGACCCTCCTGAACCATATTCAAATACTTTCATATCATTAGTTAAGAAATTTTCTAGCAATTCAATGGCAGGAAAAGTAATCCAGGGAAGCTGATCGGTTAAAGGAGTTTTATCGGGATCTTGGCTAATGTACCATTTTGAAAACAATTGACATAGCTTTTTAAATGACAATTTTTGAGGGTGTTTTCTTTGGAGATTAATTGACTCTAGCCAATATTTTTTTATTTTTTTAAGCAGCAATATATTCATAAAATTTTTTACAGTTATTTGTTTGCTCTTTGCGGAAAATAATTTATTTTTTTTCTGATATCTGGAAACTATTTATTAAAAAGTTTCCTTGAGTTAAAGGAGGCAATTTTCCTGTTCCATAAAAGTCTCCTGCTTGAATCTCAAACGAAAAAGCATCTTCAATCCAATCAGCTAAACTAGCGTTAATTTCACAATATATCGTTGCTATGTATTTGCCTGGTGTTAGAGGTATTTTTTCAATAAATATTTCAATTTGATTATTTTCTTTTGGTATATATGTGATTTTTTCTTTAACCATTTCTGTACTTAACCATGTTATTCTTTGACCTACGTGGTTACTAATTCCCAGATCCAATCTAAAATTTTTTAATCTGTTATTTATCTTATTTGTGTAACTTAGTATTAATTTTACATCTTGACCAGTAGCAAAACAGTTAACTGACTGTCCTTGTTTATTCTGAAAATTTACTGATGTAAATCTTATTTTGCCATCTCCTTTTCGGTCCTTTCGCTTATCTAAAGAAGTTTGAGAATAACTTATGGAATCTTGAATATATCTTTGAATAGCATCAAAAGTATTGCCTTCTAGAATAACTTTACCATGTTTTAGCAAAATCGCTTTTTTACACAAATTGGATACAGCCTCCATATTATGACTCACAAATAAAACCGTCCTTCCCTCTTTTGTCGCCACATCGCCCATTTTCCCTAAACATTTTTTCTGAAACGCCGCATCACCTACCGCCAGCACCTCATCCACCACTAAAATTTCTGGCTCTAAATGGGCAGCAACTGCAAACGCCAACCTCACATACATCCCTGAAGAATATCTTTTAACTGGGGTATCCAGAAACTTCTCCACCTCCGCAAAAGCTACTATTTCATCAAACTTTTTCTTAATCTCCGCCTTACTCATCCCCAAAATTGCCCCATTGAGAAAAATATTCTCTCTCCCTGTTAATTCTGGGTGAAACCCTGTACCCACCTCCAATAAACTGGCAACCCGTCCCTTAATCTTAATTTTACCAGTAGTTGGCTCAGTAATACGACTTAAAATTTTTAATAATGTGGATTTTCCTGCACCATTGCGCCCAATTATCCCAATCACCTCACCCTGTTTTACCTCAAATGATACATCTTTTAATGCCCAAAACTCCTCCAAATTAGGGTTAGCAACCGATTTACCTGACAACCGCTTACCTAGAGATTTTACTCCATTAGCCAGCACATCCCGCAGGGCGGTATATTTTTCTTGCTGTTGATGACCTATTATATATTTTTTCCCTAAGTTTTCAACCTTGATGATTGTTTCTGACATCGTGATTGCTATTCCAAGTTTGATTTTTATTGGTTAAGTATTTTAATATTTTTAATGTATTATAAACTTTAATTCACAAAACATCTTTTTTATTCTGGTAAGTAATCCTCATTAAGAGTATTTTCAATAGTAAAAGGAGAATCACTAGGAAATTTATTAAGCGGTAAACCTGTCTCTGTAGCAGCTTTTTTTCTAGCTTTTTGATAACATTTATCAAATATTTCCCCTACATAAGATTTGAGGCTAGGACTATTTTCTAGGGTTATGGCAATTCTATCTCTATGCTCTAAAATAGTATAACGCCAACTATTGGAACGTTTTTCTGGTTGATATTTATATTTGAGTAAGTGCATCAAAACAATTTGCAAATTGCTTTGTAATCCATTTTTTTCACTTCTCCCCATGCTTTCAATCTCTTCTAACAGGTTATGAATATCTAAATCTTGAATATTGTTTTCTTCCAGTTGATTTGCTGTTGTTATTAACCACAAATGATAGTCTTGTTCATAAAGTGATTTCTGCTTTTTTTCAGAAATTGTTCCTTTGATCATAACTAATTAATTGCTCCTTTTTTATCATCAAACTTTTTCTTAATCTCCGCTTTACTCATCCCCAAAATTGCCCCATTGAGAAAAATATTCTCTCTCCCTGTTAATTCTGGGTGAAACCCTGTACCCACCTCCAATAAACTGGCAACCTGTCCCTTAATCCTAATTTTACCAGTAGTTGGCTCAGTAATACGACTTATTATTTTTAATAATGTGGATTTTCCTGCACCATTGCGCCCAATTATCCCAATAACTTCTCCCTGCTTTACCTCAAATGATACATCTTTTAATGCCCAAAACTCCTCAAAGTTAGGATTAGCCACTGGTTTACCTAACAACCGCTTACCTACAGATTTTACCCCGTTAGCCAGCACATCCCGCAGGGCGGTGTATTTTTCCTGCTGTTGATGACCGATTATATATTTTTTCCATAATTTTTCGACCTTGATGATTGTTTCTGACATCTTAAGTTATAATTTAATCTTAATTTTTCGCTGGCTAATTTTTTTTTTGAAAATTTATCTATTATTGACTTTCTTCCCCTTATTCTAGCAATTTATCATGTTATTGTCGATAGTGATAACGACAACTAACAACACGAATATAGGTTTCTGTTACCTCATAGATTCAACGATGTTCTTGAGTAATGCGCCTTGAGAAAAAACCAGACAAGTTACAGCGATCGCTTCTTTCTCCACATAACAAAATCTAACATTTATTTTTACAAACTATCTAAAATCTCTAGAAACAGACCTTAAAATACTATTAAGTGTTCCTACTCTTCAAGGGTTATCATTCGGAATGCTGATTCTTTGATGCTTAGTACTTTTAGTTTCCAAAATAATATGGCTTCTTTGTTGATGAACAATCCTATATTCCCATGAGCGACAAAGAACTTCTACTAAAACCTTTAAGATTGCTGGGAATTTTCATTGCATAACTAATATTTCATTTTTTACAAGGTGTAGTTTGACATTGGGAACATTTGGCTGATCAAAATAGTACCCTTTAACTGCTTCCATTACATTGATTGATAAACTAAGCCAGAGAGTCACCCCTCTGACTCGTCTTCAGAACAATGCGTGATACTTTCGCATCACACCGCTTCTCTAAGATAAGCCCCTTGGCACGAGTACAATTCAGACTACCATCTCTAGCAGTCTTATCATCATGGCAGTGTCTGTGTAAAAGTTGTATTTTTTTTTTAGCAATTGTCGCCTTCGAGAACCTTCATATAATATAATCTACTTCCATTAAGTCTCCATCTCGGAATGTCAATCCACAATGTGCGCACTTACCTTTTTGTTTCTTGAGTAATTTTGCCTTCGGAGTATCCACTTCTGGGTGTTTTCCCATACGGGTTGCCCAATATGTTAAATCCCCATCATATGGGCTCTTGTTGCCTTTTACCTTGACCTGTCTTACTATGGCAGAATTACAAAATCATCTGCATATCGGATTAGTGAGAGTGCTTGTTTGTTTTCTTTTTTCCTTCCCTTTAGGGTATTGGCATAATTCATAAGTTCTGTTTCCATACCATGAAGAGCAATATTTGCCAGTAGTGGAGATATGACCCCGCCTTGTGGCGTGCCCTCTTCAGTAGGAAACCAATTGCCTTTATCCATGCTCCTACTTTAAGCCAGTATTTAATCTGTCTTTTCAGGAGAGGGTAAGTGTTGAGCTTTGCAAGTAATTTATTGTGGTCAATTTTATCAAAGCATTTAGCTATATCTGCATCTAGCACGTATTTTGGCTTTTTGTTTATTAGACATGAGTGCGTTCATTCGAGCCAAAATTAAGATATAATTGAAAAAATTCAGATAAATAAGTTAAATTTATGAAATACGAAAAACTCAAAAATTTCAGCTCAGAAGAGTTCAAACGCTTTACGGGTATTAAGTTAACAACTTTTCAAACTCTGGTAAAAATTGTCGAAAATCTTTTTTTCAATAAGAAAAAAAAAAGTGGAAGACCCAGTAATTTAACTATTGAAGACTAAATTTTATTGACACTGGAGTATTTTCGAGAATATAGAACTTATTTTCATTGAGGATTGGATTATAATTTACATCAATCAAATGTATATCGAACTCTTAAAAAAATAGAAAAAATTCTGATTAATTCACAAGAATTTAAATTACCAGGAAAAAAAATTTTCACCGAAAGCTCAGAAAAATCAAAAATAAAACAGGTAGTTATTGACGTGACAGAAACTGAAATAGAAAGACCATCAAAGAAACAAAAAAAATATTATACTTGTAAAAAAACACATATAATAAAAAATCAAATAATTGCTGATCCAAAAACAGGGTTAATTGTCTGTACCGCCCAGGGGAAGGGAAAAGAACATGATTTTAATATATTTAAAAAAAGTAAAATTTTGTTAAATTATGAGCTTGAAATTTTGGGAGATAAAGGATATCAAGGAATTAATAAAATCCACAAAAATAGTAAAATACCATTCAAAAAACCACCTAAAAAAGACTTGGATAAAGAACAAATAAATTTCAATAAAACTTTAGGAAAAGAAAGAAT
>JADQBC010000132.1 GCA_016903655.1 Gomphosphaeria aponina SAG 52.96 = DSM 107014 | reverse complement strand
TTATTTATCAAGTTACAAATTTTAAAATCAGACAATTTTTCTTTGTAGGGTGGGCAATGCCCTCGAATAAGACCTCTGGAGATATAGCATTTATGGTAGGCAATGCCCACCCTACTTAAAATAAAAAGTGTATGAAATTACGTTGTTAACTTTGAGCCAAAATCAACACCCCAGTACTAACCCTAGCATAGACGATAGTTTTACCTGGTAAAGAGTTAACAAAATTACACAAAGCCTATCGTCTATGACCACCTTCGGTTCTACTAGATTTAATCTTACCAGCTTGTTCCCAACGTAATATTGTTTCTACACTGACTCCGCATAGGACTAGCAGCAGCTTCTCCTATGCTAATAGTTCTTTCCTGAGATTTTAAGAGATTTTATTTTCTTTAAATAAGCGCAAAATCTACATATTTAGGCAACAGTTAAAAGCCCTATTTTGTTCCACACTCACCTAATTCTTCTTTCGGGAGGTTCTCAGCCTTTTGAATTTTTTCTTGGATTTCTGATTCTTTTCCCTTCTCAATTTTGCCTGTTTTTCCCTCTACATCTTTCAACTCTGAATCGGGATTATCAGCTATTTTACAGACTTGATATGCTGGTAAAATCTCAGGATTTCCCGCCACAACTTTTTGTAAAATACTTCCTACAGGAATTTCCACAGTTTTACCATCAATTTCTAATTCTATCATCTCAATTACCCTAATAAACTGCTCATTTTCTGCATGGGGAGTAATTGGAGGTGGAGGATTAGATATGGGAGAATTATCAACAGTATTTTTGCCCCCCATGAAACTGTTAATTTTTTCGGGAAATAAGAAATAGAATATGCCTATTCCCAATCCCAATAAGCCAATGGAAATAACAATTAATTCCCAGGGACTACGAGATGAGGGAGGTGGGGGAGAAATTGGTTGAGTAGGTGCTTGGGAAACCTCTTGAACTGTTGCTGTTGGTTCTAAATTGGATATAGTAGGCATAGAAGATTGAAGTTCAGACCATAAAAGTTTCTTGTCTTTTGCTTCTGATTGCTTGACTTCACAGTGAACTAGGGCAATAGTAATATTGTCGTGACCATTTTTTTCATTAGCAATTGCCATCAATCTTTCTGCCGCTTGCTCTATACTTATTTTATGATTTAAAATCGGTAAAATCTCACTTTCCCAATATTCTTCCACCCGCTCATAATCACTCAAACCATCAGAACAAAGAAGAAAAACACAGTCTGCATCTAAAACCCAACGCTGCACATTAGTATGCAATGTATCCGCAGAACTCATCCCCAAAGCTTGCACCAAAGCACCTGAATTGGGATATTGTAAAACATCGCGATAAAGAGAATAACCTAATCTTACTTCCCGTGAAGCTAAATCATCATCTATCGTGATTTGATGACACCCTGTAGAAGTGATTAAATAAATGCGAGAGTCGCCCACATTAGCGAGGTACATTTCGTGTTGCTCAGGAAAAGTCATCACCAAAGTTGTCCCCATGCGCTCTCTTTCGTAGCGATTTTCACGATCATTGCGATCGCTGATTAAATCATTCGCAACGGCGATCGCTTCTTTTAACTTTTGAATATTTGCTGGCGGATTTTCTGAGTCTAAAGTCAACTTTTCCCTCAGGGAATTAATTGCTAATTCTGATGCTATTTCCCCACCTGCTTGTCCTCCAAGACCATCACAGACTATGGCTAAACCATCCCTGCCTCCTGTAGCGCTTACCTTCTTCCCTGGCGGTGGATAACAAGCATCTTCGTTGTGTTCCCTTACTTTTCCTGCCTCGGTTGCGCTAATAATATTATATGTTCTCTCTTGCCATTGTCCCCACTGCTCCATTCCTATTTCGAGCATTTCCACCAGTTTTTCTGGTTCTCTCACTCTGTCTTCCACAAGTAGTTCACAGACTTTTTCCCAGAATTGCCCGATGGGGGAGCTAGAAGGTAGTTTCCAAGCAGACCATAATTCCCCCAACTGCTTTAATGTTGGTTTCTCCTCATCTGGCTGCAATTCTAGCAACTGAATTATAGGCCCATTTACTCTCAACAATGAAGCATTGAGCAGGCTTGATGTTACTCCTTTATTTTCCAGAGGTTTCCAAAGTCGTGCCAATTGCCATAACCAGTTTAGCTGCCGCAAACCTGTTGCTTTTTGCCACACTTTGGTTAGTTCTGGTAACAATTCCTGGTATTCCAATTCTCCCGAACTTTTTAGGGGCAAGCTGCCATATTCTAATAACCATGTCTCTGATTTTTCATGCAACAGTCCATAAACTTGGGGAATATGTAGCCGATAGCCAAACAGCTTGAGATAGGTAATAATCCTGTCGGGAATTTTTTCTGACAACGCGGGCACTTGTTTAGGTAAGGTATCCAAAACCACGCTCTGCCCTTGATATACATAGCGATCGCCAATCAACTCCCCTACTTTATACCCTTTTATCCCTTCTCCTATCCCTCGCAGATAGCGCACACATCTTGGCGTACTGCATTCCGAGCAAAACTTACTACTCAGAGCATTAAATGCTTGACAATTATTATTTGAGCATTGGATCTTAGCGACTGATTTTCCCATGAAACTTTTTCGCTCCCTCGGACTGTTCACCCATCAGAACTGGTCATTAGTCATCCTTAATCCTGCATGGAAGACCATTAACCATCAACCATTCAGAGATATTTTCCTTGTTTTTCCCTACTCTCCACTCGTGGCATTCCCATACTATAGTTAAGTACTCTTCCTGCCAAATTATAGCTAATTTCCCCTTTTTCCAAAAGAGAGCGGACAAAATGCTCTAAATCTGAACCTATGCGTCGCAAATTGTATTCTGTCAATTCCTGCTCACTGCTTGCTTCTACTAAATCATCAAATTTTCGATAAACTTTTTGTAAAGAATCTTCTTCCCAATTAAACTCATTATCTGGATCGATATCTAATGTCAATACATTTTCACTCTCAACCAGTTCATTATTTTTCAGTTCAGCCGCATAAATCCGAACATGACGGGTAGTTGATTTTAATAGCATATATTTTTTCTTTTTTTTGCTTATTTTAACATTTACGGGCTGTCTAACTGACAGCCCAGGTATTTAATTGGTTACTTTTTCGCTGCTTTGATAGATTTTTCTACCAAAGATGCTACTGCATTTACATCTTGCCAACCGAGAATTTCCGTTACCTTTTTTTCCAGGTTTTTGTAAGTCTTAAAAAATTCAGAAATCTCATCTAAACGATGCTGTGCAATATCCTTCAGAGATTTTACCTCACGATAACGAGGGTCTTTATCGGGAACACAGATAATTTTCTCATCGCGATCGCCACCATCGATCATTTCCAACATCCCTATTGGACGCGCTGCGATCACGCACCCTGGGAAAGTTGGTTGATCCATCAACACCATTCCGTCTAATGGATCTCCATCATCTGCTAAAGTATTGGGTACGAATCCATAATCATACGGATACTGCACCGACGAGTATAGTACTCTGTCCAAAGCAAAAGCGTTTAAGTCTTTATCAAACTCATATTTATTTTTACTACCTGCTGGAATTTCAATCAAAACGTTGATCAAACCAGGTTTAGGTTGAGCAGGAATGCACGACAAATCCACGAACTTTCTCCGCCTGCAATATATTAATGTTTCTGGGTAGTTTACATCCCCTTTCTGGTTCTGCCCACTGCCCTCACTAAGCATTTTATACACAAGAGGGTCAGATCATTTATTTTTTTTTATTCCTCCTGTATTCTCGGCGCCTCAGTGCTTTGCACTCCTGGTTGATCGACGTTGTTGTTTGACGAGTAATAAGCGATCGCCAATATAGGTATAATTAATGTCATTATAGCTATTGCTGTCCCCAAGACTTCTGCCCAGGGATGATGAGGAAGCTCAGAAGTCTTATTTGACGGGCCACTTGATTCCATAAATACCTAATCTTTTAACTTGATTTTCTCCCATAGTGGGTTAATTTGTTCACCCGCTCTTCTCAATTTTAACTTGGCTTTTCAGGTAAATTGTTTTCATTGTAACTTTTCTTGCCAAAGATCATCTTTTCCTATCTCAATCCTCCCAGCTCTTTTGCTTTTAAATTACTTCTAAGTACTTCATTGATTTGATTACTTTAAACATACAAGCCGATGAAAAACCCTACCACTCCATCATAAGGGAGGATTGCCATCTAGCCTTCCTGGTGTAGAATTGGTTAAGTTAACAAAAATTTACAAAAATGGCAGAATGGATTGCTAACACTATAACCAGCTTGGGGTATGTGGGAATTGGCTTATTGATGTTCCTTGAAAACCTATTTCCTCCTCTTCCCTCAGAATTAATTATGCCCTTAGCTGGGTTTACCATATCTCAGGGGAAAATGGCGTTTATTCCCGTTATTCTCTCAGGGGTCATCGGAACTGTATTAGGAGCGTTTCCTTGGTACTATGCTGGGAGAATCTTCAATGAAGCTCGCTTAGAAAAACTAGCAGATAAATATGGAAAATGGATTAGTGTTTCTGCAAAAGATCTCAAAAAGGCGAATAATTGGTTTAACCGACATGGGGGAAAAGCTGTATTTTTCGGTCGCTTAGTCCCTGGAGTTCGTACTTTGATTTCTCTTCCTGCGGGTATCAATGGAATGCCTCTTATTCCTTTTACTATTTACTCTACTTTGGGAACAATTCTGTGGGTGCTTTTTCTCACTACCGCAGGTTATCTCTTGGGGAATCACTATGAATTGGTTGAAACCTATCTCGGTAAAATTTCCAAAATTGTTTTACTTAGTTTGGTCATTTGGTTTATTATTTGGCAGGTCAGAAAAAGAATGAAGTGATATTCAGTAGTTGATGGTTAATTGTTGATTGTTGATGGTTAATTGTTGATTGTTGATTGTTAATTGTTGATGGTTGATTGTTAATTGTTGATGGTTAATTGTTAATTGTTGATTGTTCACAAGTTCAACCATCAACCATCAACCATCAGTAGAAGGCAGAAGGCTACGGCAGAAGGCTTGGCTTTTATACAACCATCAACCATCAACCATCAACCATCAACTATCAACCATCAACCATCAACCATCAACCATCAACCATCAACCATCAACCATCAACCATCAACCATCAACCATCAACCATCAACCAGATAAGCTTCCATTCCTGCACAAGAACAGACTAAATTTCTGTCTCCATAGGCGTTATCAATGCGGCCGACAGCAGGCCAGAATTTATGTTTCTTTGTCCAGGGTGCGGGATAAGCTGCTTCTTCCCGAGAATATGGCCTTTCCCACTCTCCACAAAGTAAAACTTCTGCGGTATGGGGCGCATTTTTGAGAGGATTATTTTCTGGGTCAAATTTACCTATTTCTATTTTCTCGACTTCTTGCCAAATAGCAATCATTGCATCACAAAAACGGTCTAATTCTTCTTTTGACTCGCTTTCTGTGGGTTCTACCATCATTGTTCCAGGAACTGGCCAGGAAACTGTGGGTGCATGAAATCCATAATCCATTAATCGCTTGGCAACATCTTCTACTTCAATTCCTGCACGTTTTTTCAAAGGACGTAAATCAATTACACATTCATGGGCGATTAAATTATTTTTTCCCTTAAACAAAACGGGATAATAAGAATTGAGACGCTGGGCAATATAATTAGCATTAAGAATTGCTATTTTAGTTGCTGCTGTTAAACCTTCAGAACCCATCATGGCAATATACATCCAAGAAATGGGCAGAATACTGGCACTGCCCCAGGGTGCAGCAGAAATAGCACCGATGGACTTGGTTTTGTGTCCATTATTATTACTTAATGGTGGTTGCTTTAAAAGCGAAACATCTGGTAAAAATGGAGCAAGATGAGACATTACGCCAATGGGTCCCATTCCTGGGCCACCGCCACCATGAGGGATACAGAATGTTTTGTGTAAATTCAGATGACATACATCAGCCCCAAAGTCTCCTGGACGACATAACCCAACCTGGGCGTTCATGTTTGCCCCATCCATATATACTTGTCCACCATGACTGTGGATAATGTCGCACACTTCCTTGATGGACTCTTCAAATACTCCGTGAGTTGAAGGATATGTCACCATCAAAGCGGCTAATTTCTCACTGTGTTTCTCTGCTTTCTCTTTTAAGTCAGCTATATCAATATTCCCATCTCCATCACATTTAACTGCCACTACCTTCATCCCACACATAACCGCACTTGCTGGGTTAGTACCATGGGCAGACTCAGGAATTAAACAGATATGGCGATCGCCTTCTCCCCTATCTTCATGGTATTTACGAATCACCTGAAGTCCTGCATATTCTCCTTGAGAACCTGCATTGGGTTGCAGAGAAATTGCTGCAAAACCTGTTATTTCTCCTAACCAACTCTCCAACTGTGCAAATAATATTTGATAACCCTGGGTTTGGGATAAAGGAGCAAAAGGATGAATTTTGCCAAATTCTGGCCAAGTTACTGGCATCATTTCTGCTGTTGCATTCAGTTTCATGGTACAAGAACCCAATGGAATCATTGAATGTTTCAGGGATAAGTCCTTGCTTTCTAGCTGGTGCAAATAGCGTAATAATTCTGTTTCTGAATGGTAGCGATTAAATACTGGGTCTGTGAGATAGCTACTATTGCGTCTTAAAGGCAATGTAATTTCTATTTTCTCTGCTATTTCGTCAATGGTAAATGGTAATTCATTTTTCTGGGCAAAAATTCCCCAAATGTCTAATAAATCCTTTTCTGTGGTGGTTTCATCTAAGCTGATTCCTACAGTTTTTTCATCGAATACAGCTAGATTAATTTCTTGTGCAACTGAAGATTTTCCAATTCCCCAAGCATCTTCTACTTCTACTTTCAGAGTATCAAAAAATGATTCTGATAGAATTTTATATCCTAATTGTTTTAATCCTGTTGCCAAAATTGCTGTTAACCGATGTACATTTTCAGCAATATTTTTTATTCCTTCCCTGCCATGATAAACAGCGTACATAGAAGCAATTACTGCCAGTAAAACTTGAGCTGTGCAAATATTGCTGGTAGCTTTATCCCTGCGAATATGTTGTTCTCTTGTTTGCAGGGCTAAACGCAAGGCTGGGTTTCCTTGAGCATCTTTGGAAACTCCCACAATACGCCCAGGAATTTGCCGTTTATAGGCTTCTTTGGTAGCAAAATAGGCCGCATGAGGCCCTCCATATCCCAGGGGAACTCCGAACCGCTGAGTACTACCTATCGCAATATCTGCTCCCAATTCACCTGGGGGGGTAAGCAGTGCCAGACTTAGGATATCAGCAGCTACTGTCACTAAAGCTTGATTTTTGTGAGCTTGGGTAATAAATGCTTGATAGTCATAAATCGTGCCATCGGTGGCTGGATATTGAAGTAATGCGCCAAAAATTGGCTGTTGGAAGTCAAAAGTCCGATGATCAGCGATAATTATTTCAATTCCGAGGGGTAGGGCGCGGGTTTTGACAACTTCAATGGTTTGGGGATGACAAGTATGGGAAATAAAGAAAGCCTTGGCTTGATTTTTACAGATCCCATAACTCATAGTCATGGCTTCTGCTGCTGCTGTGCCTTCGTCGAGTAAAGAAGCATTGGCTATTTCAAGCCCTGTAAGTTCAACAATCATGGTCTGGAAGTTGAGTAGTGCTTCTAACCTTCCCTGGGCAATTTCCGCTTGATAGGGAGTATAGGCGGTGTACCAACCTGGATTTTCCAGTATATTCCGCTGAATAACTGGGGGAGTAATACAGTCGTGATAACCCATCCCAATGAAAGAGCGGAATACTTGATTTTTCGAGGCGATCGCCTGAATTTGCCCCAGGGCTGTAGCCTCGCTTTGTGCTGCTGGTAATTTCAGGGGCTGATTTAGTCTAATTGCTGCTGGTACTGTTTGCTCAATCATTTGTTCTAGGGTAGAGAAACCCAAAGTTTTGAGCATTTGCTCCATTTCATCTGGACTCGGACCAATATGTCTCGGAACAAAAGAGGATGAGGTATTTTTAGTCTTTACTCGGAGTTTTAATGTCACCATATCAAGGGTATTAGTAGAAGGTAAGTTTTTTGGTGCGTTAAGGCTAACGCACCCTACTTTATTTTTTAACAAACTTCTGGAATTTTAGTCTTCTCCTTCTACATGAGTGCGATACTCAGCAGAGGATAGGGTGTCCACCAGTTCGTCATCGGGGTTATCTACTCGCACTTTTAATAACCAACCCTCACCATAGGGGTCTTCTGCTATTAGTTCTGGAGACTCAACCATTGCTTCATTGATTTCTATTACTGTACCTGAAACGGGGGATTTGAGGTCTTCAACTGCTTTGACTGATTCTATAGTACCGAAGCCTTCCCCTAAGTTAACTGCATCGCTAACATGGGGTAATTCTAGAAACACGATATCACCTAGTTGGTCAACAGCAAAGGCGCTAATACCGATAGTGGCTATTTCCCCATCTAAACGGACATATTCGTGGGTGTCAAGATATTTTAAGTCATCAGGATATTCAAGCATCTCTCTTTCTCAATTTGCGGCAATGGTAAGTTTACAATCATTTAGTTACGGGCGATCATGGAATTTCCTAATTCTGAAGACAATTATATAGTCCTTAGTTTGAGAGGTGCGTTACGGCACTCGTGTTCAATCTATTTTTTCAGCCAAGATAGTTGGGCCTAAACCCACCCATGGTTAGCTAATGACTGGATAATAATTCCTGCAAGCATAATGAGCATTCGTTGAATCACAGTAAAAACCCAAATCTACAATCCATTAATGACTATTCCAGATTTTCAAAGTTTAATGCTTGCTCTCCTTGAATACGCGGGGGATAAAAAAGAACATACACTGCGTGAAGCGGTGGAATGTCTCTCAAACCAGTTAAACCTTACCCATGAGCAACGAAAAGAACTACTGAAAAGCGGCAAACAAACGGTTTTCCATAACCGTGTCGGTTGGGCTTGTACCTACATGAAGAAAGCTGTTTTATTAATATCAAATCGACGGGGCTATTTTCAAATTACTGAGCGTGGTTTAGATGTGCTTTCATCTTACCCTGGGCAAATTAATATTGAGTATCTTAGCCAGTTCCCTGAGTTTATTCAGTTCAGAAATAGTCGCAAAGATAGTCCAGTAGAGCAAGGAGAAGACTTGGCTGAAGAAAAAAAGGGTGAAGGAAAACAATTATTAACGCCAGAAGAGTCTATAGAAGCTGCTCATCAAAGACTTCAGGATAATTTGGCTCAAGAATTGCTGGTTCAAGTCAAAAGTTGTTCTGCCGATTTTTTTGAAAGATTAGTGGTGGATTTATTGCTTCAAATGGGCTATGGTGGTACTCGTAAAGATGCTGGACAAGCTATTGGTGGCAGTGGGGATGAGGGAATTGATGGAATTATTAAAGAAGATCGATTAGGATTTGATATTATTTATCTTCAAGCTAAACGTTGGGAAGGAAAAGTTACCCGTCCAGAAATTCAAAAGTTTGCTGGTGCTTTACAGGGACAACGTGCGAAGAAGGGGATTTTTATTACCACTTCTTCTTTTACCCCAGAAGCTAAAAATTATGTGAAAGCAATTGATACAAAAATAATTTTAATTGATGGTGAAGAACTTGCCCAGCTTATGGTTGATTTTAATGTCGGAGTCTCTACCGTAGCTACTTATGAGGTAAAAAAGATGGATCAAGATTATTTTACAGAAGCATAAACAAAAAAAGCTCTCCTGGTTCCTTATCAAAATCTAAAACTTAATAATAGTAAGGGTTTTCCTTCTGCCTTCTGCCCTCTGCCTTCTGCCTTCTGCTATAGATGAGCAATTTTATCTTTAACTTAAAGCATCGGAGAGGTAATCGGCGGCTGATTCTACCAGGGCGATCGCATTTTCATATAACATCCTTGTTGGTCCAATTACTCCCACACTGCCTACAGGGATATTGCCTTTTTTATATATAGCAGAAATCAAAGTGCAGGGGCGCATAGACTCTAGGTTATTTTCTGCCCCAATTCTAATATTAACTTTTTTAGAAGCTTGCCCAATTTCTGGCAAGGCAAAGATTAAAGGTAATAATTGGTCTTGTTCTTCTTCTAACAAATGGAGTAACATTTGTACTTGTTCTAATTGGGTAAATTCTGGTTCTCTGAGTACCTCTGATACTCCTCTTACCATAATCGGTGTGGAGGTTTGTGGTTGAGAAAAATGGCTTAATTTTTGCAATAAACTGGTGAGAAAATTGCCATAATGTTTAAATTCTCTGTCCAATTCACCCCAATCTAAAGTGGATAATTCTGTCAGCGATCGCCCTTTGAGTTTGCTATTCAAAAAGTTAGATAATATTTGCAATTCTCCTGCTAATTTTTCCCGCTCCTGCTCTTTTTCCCAGCTCAAACTGGGAGCATCTATTAACACTGACTGGGTTTGATAAGCGTCGGTAACTATAATCAACATTACTTGACCTGGTGCTACCTGGACTAACTGTAAATGACGCAGTTGATTATTAGCGGTTTGAGGTATAGTAATTAAACTAATATAGCCACTAATAGAAGAGAGGAGTTTGGCTGCTCTTTGCAGGATTGCTTCAAAACTCCATTTTTCTAATTTTAATTGACCTCGAAGATATTCCTGAATTTTTAATCCGATACTTTCGTCTGGATCTAATAGTTGATCGACATAAATTCGATACCCAGAGTCTGAGGGTATTCTACCTGCGGAGGTATGGGGTTGATAGAGTAATCCTGCTTTTTCTAAACAACCCATTACATTCCGAATCGTAGCTGAACTGACACTTAATGCATATTCTTCGGCTAAGATTTTTGAACCTACTGGTTCCGCTGTGGCAATATAGTGTTGGATAGTTGCCCGCAGAATATTTTGATGACGCTCTGTGAGTGTAATTTTAACAGGCATTGTTATAACAGGTTTAGTTTATACTTGATCAGGTTAAGATTTGAGTTTTTTGCATGATTTGAAATTTGTGAGCGGGGTAAGTTTTATAGCTAGTATGACTAGATTTAGAGTACTACTAATAAGAGTAATCATTTAATTATTCCCATCAACCATCAACCATCAACTATCAACTATCAACTATCAACCATCAACCATTGAAACAAGCTAGTAACGGGGAACTGTCCGATCTACTTTGAGAGAGTAAGCATCGATCCCGCCTGAGATATTTTTAACATTTGTAAAGCCGTTATTCAGTAACCATTGGCACATTTGGGCGGAACGAATGCCATGATGACACATAACTAGGGTTTCTTCATTGGGGTTAAAGCGGGTTTTGATCTCCCCTGACCATTGAGCAAATTCACTCAGGGGGAGAAGTTGAAAACCTTCGATAGCGGCGAGGGCAACTTCTTCTGATTCTCTCACATCAATTAGTTGTACTTGATGGTCTTTCTCTGCTAGGCGTAGTGCCAGTTCTTCTACAGTTATCTGGGAAATTGCATCCATAAGCGATTGGCTGAATAATAGTTAATAGTTTCTAGATTAACTCAAAAAACTGAAATAATAATGCAGACTAATCGCTCTTTACGTCTTTGGGAAACCATGAAGCTTCGCTCTTTTTTCTTACCCGCTTTTGTAGTTGTGCTAATAATTGCCGTAGTCGGTGGGTATTTGCTCTTTGGCAAAAGTTCTCTTAACCGCTCTTCGGGGGGGGTAATGACTGAACCCTCTGCTGCTATTTTTGTACCCAGACAAGCACCTGCTATGCTGTCGCTGCTGGTTAATCCTGATAGTCTCGAAGGGTTTGGGCGATCGCCTCTGGATTTAAAATCACTGAAAAATAGTTTATTCGCTCAATCTGGACTGGATTACAACAACAATATTAAACCTTGGCTCGGAGATGAAGTTACTCTGGCACTCACTTCTCTAGATTATGACCGTGAACCAGAAAATGGGGTGCAACCTGGTTATTTGCTGGTGGTGCAGACTAAGGATGTAGAATTGGCTAAGGAAGAACTACAATTATGGTATTCAAAACGGGCAATTGCGGGCAACTCTGATTTAGTTTTTGAACAATATAAAGGGGTAAATCTAATTTATCAACGTCCTAAAGAGACGGATTATGCTGGCACAATTGGTGTTAGTGCGGTGGTGGGGGATTTTGTGATTTTTGCTAATCATCCCAAGGTGCTGCGAGATGCTATTAATAATGTGCAAGCGGCGGATTTGAATTTGCAAAATTCTCCTGCTTATCAGGATGCTTTAAGTACTATTACTGAACCGAGAATTGGCGTTGCTTATTTGAATATTCCTGGGGTTTCTGCTTGGATTGGTAATTCCCCTAGTTTAGCCAATCTAGAAGTTAGAGAAATGCTGACGATCGCTCTGACTTTAAAGGGTAAAGGTTTGGCCGCTGCAACTGCTTTGATTGGTGTGGCGGGAATTGAAAATCAATCCCCAAGTTTGTCTGCTCCTGTGAGGGCTTTGAATTATATTCCAGGACAGAGTATTTTGACGGCTGCGGGTTCTAATTTAAATCAATTTTGGCGGCAAGTTGAGTCGGGATTAAAGCCCGAAAGTCCTCTCCAACAGGTGTTAAATCAGGCTATTAGTCGTGTAAATCAATTGTATCAAATTGATTTACCTGAAGAGATTTTTAGTTGGGTGACTCGGGAGTATGCTTTCTCTCTTTTACCTCTTCGGGATGGTAAGTTGGATTGGGTTTTTGTGGCAGAAAAATCTGGGGCAAGTGATGCAGGTGTGGCACATTTAGATCTGTTGGCAAAAGAACGGGGTTTGAGTGTGGGCGGTTTACCTCTTTTAGAGCAAGAAATGATTGCTTGGACGAAACTGCAAACTGTTCGAGAACAGGTAGGAAAAAAAGGTAGTTTGGTGAGTCTGGATGCTCGCATATCAGGGATCCATACTCAGGTGGAAAATTATGAGATTTTAAGCAGTTCTTTAGAGGGAATGGCTGCAGCTTTGGGAGAAGAAGTAAGTTTGTTAGCAGTGCCTCAGTTTGTTGAGGCGATCGCTGTTTTACCTGATGCCAATGATGGTTATTTATATGTTGATTGGTTGGCTAGTAAGCCGATTTTTGAGGCAAAATTTCCTCTGTTGCGGGTGGTAGAATTGGTGGGTAAACCTTTGTTTGAAAACTTGCGCTCGGTTACGATTACTAGCCAGGGTGTTTCTAATAATGTTCGCCGTGCAACTATCTTTTTTGATTTGCAAGCATAAGGTTTTCCTAGGGGTTTGGTCATTGGTTATTTTTTGTATTCTTTAGATAAACAACTAATGACTAATGACCAACTTCTGGCTACTAATATGTGTCATGAAACAATTCAGCAACGCCGTTTTGGGGTTTGCTTTAATTCTCTTACCATGCATCTAATCATAGTCTTCATTTAATCATTCCAATCATAGTTCAGACATTTTACTTTTATTTCAAATGCACATTGATTAAATATGCAGTTATCATTCCCCCTCAGAAATGATAACTGCTTAAATTTACACCAAAACCACACAAGGAGTTAGCTGTGCCGTTTTGGGGTTTGCTTTAATTCTCTTACCATGCATCTAATCATAGTCTTCATTTAATCATTCCAAT
>JADQBC010000033.1 GCA_016903655.1 Gomphosphaeria aponina SAG 52.96 = DSM 107014 | reverse complement strand
ATGATGGCTAACCATAAATTAGCAGCAGCAGTGGGAGATTTAGGAGCTTATGAATTTAAAAGACAGTTGTTCTATAAATCCGAGTTTTTTGCAACAAAAGTGGATGTAATTGACCAATGGTATCCAAGCAGTAAAGGTTGTAGTAATTGTGGAGCAATTAAAGCAGATTTAACTTGATCTGACCGCATTTTTAGGTGCAATGAATGTGGTTTAACAATTGATAGAGATTTAAATGCTTCAGTGCGATTAGAAAAAGCCCCAAATGAAGTAGTAGTGGGTAGGGTGGGCTACACCCAAATCAACGCCTGTGGACAGTAGCGAGCCGACTCGTCTGGATGAAGCCCGAAATTGACTCTCAAGGCATTAGCCTTGTTAAAGAATAAGCCTGATTATTCAAGGAAAGTTCAGTTTTATATAGCAGACAGTTACATGGTTTTGGATCGGGAGTCATGATAACTATGAGGCGTTTTTTGGGTAAATTAAACACTCGGAAGCCAGTGAGGTGCAGCAAAATTAGCCTCTAACTCGAAAAATTCAGAAATTGGCTTAGGGAAACGTTATTAAGATGTAGAGAGCCAAATTAACAACTCAAAATCAAACTACTGAGAGTGAGGGAAGAAACCTGTGTTAATTTTTTTTAAAATACAAAAGTATTGAATATAATGATAGGAAAGTAAGCCATAATGCTCAAGAATCAAAAAATCCTAAAATACTTACCTTTATTGCTGATTTGCTTTCCTCTTAGTAGTTGTACTCCTGAAAAAGCCAAAGCATTGCGTATAGGTGCAATTCAGTTTAAGTCAGAATCAATTGCTTGTATTGATTCAATTGACAATATGCGTCAACGGGAATTAGAACCTGTGCCAAGAAATCCAGAAGAAATTAGAGAAGAATTTATTAATAATATTCTTAATTCTAGTAGAATTTTAGAGCCAATAGATCCTTTGACAATAGAGTTGACTCCAGATGAGCAGATAGATTTAGCCATAGATCCTTATACAATAGAGTTGACTCCAGAAGCTCAGGAAAAATGGCAAAAATTCATGGATGATCTGACATTCCAGTACTCGGTATTTGCCTCAATCTATGATGATTTGGAACAAGGTAGCTTTTTAGCCAAAGATTCTGTAGAAAAATCGAAAGAATATGCTGGAAAATTAACTATTCAAATGGGCGCTTTTGCTAATCTAATTGATCAATATCCCCCCAGATTATTACAGCATCGTAACGATGTAATTGATAAAATTGATAGATTACAAGATGAATATACAAATGCAAGTTCATCTCAACAGCAAGAAATTAGAGCAAATGCTGGCTCCTTAATGGAGCAATGGCAACAAATTAAAAGTGAAGAAGAAAAAATAAAAAATGAAACTGTTAAACAATGTTTGCAAGCGGCAGTAATGGGCAAAAAATTAGAAAATCTTATTGATGAATATGATCAACTAGATCTGGATACAATAAATACTATAATTGCAGGTATTTTAGATGCTGTTGGTTCTATTGCTGGACAAGATTACAGTACATTAAAACAACAATCATCAGATTTAATTGCTCAAATCAAAGCAGATGAAATATTAGTAGAATCTGCTGAAATTATCCTAGCGGAGGTCAATAAAGCTTTAGAAGGTCGTAATTCTCAACCTGAAGGCAACAATTCACCAAGTAGTCATACTAATGATGAAGAGATCTTGGCAGAACTAAGGGCTTTAATGCAAACCACAAATCAATAAATATTATTTTAAAAATATTATGTAAAATATAATATTTGATATAAGGAGAAAAGAAAAAATGGACAATGATTCTCAGGTTCTTGAAGATGCAGCATTGACCGTAACCCACATTGATATTGAATATAGACGAGCTGACTTTGAGGGAAAAAAGAAGCTGAAAAAATCTCGTGATGCTGCTTTTTCTACCTATTTAATAGCACGGGTAGAGTTGCTGGAAGATGGAGTAATTTGTACTGATGACGATGTTGCAAAAATGCAAGAGATTCGCCAAGAAATTCAACAAGCTGGTGATACTCAAACTCTATTAGGAGCGATTCCTCGTTTTATGATATTTTTAACCAGAATTGGCATTTAACTAAAATAAAAATATTTCAGCCAAATTAGTTTTCAAAGTCTAGTCAGTAATAATTTTAGTGTTTTGTATTAAAGTTAAGGAGAAAAATCATGAATTTGTCTGAATTTTATAATGCCAAATTAGAATATTCACCAGAAGCAATCTACGAAGATATAGAATTAGCTAAAAATGTGCAAACAGTATTAATTGGGTTTCAATTACTTGAACCACCTGCTGATGGTAAGTTTGGTCCTATTTCTACAGCAGCACTTTTAGAATTTCAAAAGCTAATGGGTTTAGATGATCCCAGCACTGGAGAACCAGGTTTTATGGGTCCTAAAACAGCAAAGTTATTAATCGAAACTAAAGCAGATGATCCTCGTTTAAAACCAAAAGTGGATATTGATGGCTTAAATAATTCACTTGCAAGTCGCATTATAAAGTACATGAAACAAAAGAACTATGTTATTGCTCTTAAACCCAAAGAATATAACATTGTTTATGTTGAGGGGATGAATCCAGACGGGAAATTAAATGCAGATGAACCAGACCACTTTAATGATGTAAGAATTGTGATCGAATTTGATCAGGGACAACCTAAAATTATTGGCATTTGGGAAGCTACAACAGAACCTGGAAAATATTATACTGTAAATCCAATGAATCCAAAAGGTGCAGCTAGAATTGAGTTTGGTCAATACAAAGCTTGGCAAGTTGGAACTCATGGGAATGCCGAACCCCATGAAGCACTTGTTCAAAAAGGAGAAGTTACAGTATGTAGAGATTTGAATCAAGATATGGTTCGCACTGGCGATAAAAGAGACACAGGTTATTTTGGCATTAATCAGCACTATGGCTATGATTATCCCCGCACATCTATTAAAAAGGCTAGTGCAGGTTGCTTAGTAGGACGAACTCGTGAAGGGCATAAAGATTTTATGGCAATTATTAAGCAGGATCAACGTTATCAAAAAAATAAAGATTATCTTTTTTACACAACTATTATTCCAGGAGATGATCTAGAACAAAAATTCCCATCTTCTTGAAAATTAGGCAGTGATAATATAACGTGGTAGATTTTTATATAAGAACTACCCGAATCTGAAAATTTATGATGTCTCAAGTATTAAGTAGAAAAACTTGCACTTCGATCACTGCATTAGTTTGGTTCTTCAGTAGTTTACTAGCAATAGTTGGATGTCAATCCCAAGCTATTGCACAAGTATGTCAAACTAGAGCTTATGTCATCGATCCCGATCCTCAAGGTCTGAATGTGCGGAATCAGCCTAATTCTCAAAGTGAAATCATTGGAAATTTGCCTTTATATACAGAAGTAAATGTTTTAGAGCATCAGAACAACTGGCTGTTTATCTCTCCTATCAATCCTGAATTGCAAGAGGTTGATTTTCAAGGAGAAGGCTGGGTTTATGCTTCTCTTCTTGGCTTAAATACTCGTGGTTATAACAGCAATAATGTTGCTCTATATAGTGAACCTAGAGAAACCAGTGAAGTAGTAGGATATGCTGAATCCTCTAGTTCGGTTACAATGGTTAGTTGTTCTGGGGAGTGGGTATTAGTTCGCTCCAAAAATATTCAAGGTTGGTTAAATCCAGAAGAACAATGTGCTGCTGCTCTTACCACTTGTCCTTAAGTTAATATTCTAGATTATTGATAATTTTCTTCAGTCAACTTTTTATTAACAATTGACACAAATGACAAATTTAACCCAACATCCAACAAAACAGTTAAAAACTGAAAATTCATCCATAAACAGAAAAGTAGCATTTGCGAGCGGTGCATCAGCAGTAGGAGCACTGTTAAGTATATTTGTATATAGCTTGTTGCTTAGTGTACCCTGGGTGGCGGATAACCTAAATGAGCAACACAAAGCTGAGTTGAAAACTGCACTATCTTCTCTGATAACTGCTACTGTAACTTTAATAGTTGGCTATCAAGTACGACCTGGACTTGGAGATGGAGTGATAGAGGAAGAAGGTGAATAATCTTAGTTTTTCAGGATTAATGGCCATAACGAAATTAAAAGTTTTGGTGTTCAAACAAAGTCAAATTGTCTTTTAATTAATTAACATTAGAGGAGATAAATATGGGCGTAATGATGCAAGCTTTCTACTGGGATTGTCCGAAAGTAGATAATAAAGAATTTGTTTGGTGGGATTATATTCAAGAAAAAATTCCTTCCCTTGCTGAAGTAGGTATTTCTGCTTTATGGCTACCCCCAGTACACAAACCACCAAATATTAATGGTCCATCTATGGGTTATGATCCCTATGATTATTACGATCTTGGTGAATTTGAGCAAAAAGGCTCTGTGAAAACATGGTTTGGTTCAAAACAAGCTCTTCTCAAGTTAATTGAATTAGCTCACCGAAATAATTTAGCTGTAATTGCTGACATGGTACTCAATCACAATAATGGTGCAGATGAGCAAGAAGTTAATCAAAGAGATGGAAAATCTCGTTGGACACTTTTTAATAAAATTAAAAGTGAGAAATTCTTTCGCAGTTGGGATTGTTTTCATCCTAGTCCCTTTAAGGAAAAGGATGAAGGAGCATTTGGAGATATGCCAGATTTGAGCCATAGTAATCCTTATGTTTATGCTGAAATAATTAAATTAGCCAAATGGTTAGTTGAAGAAATTGGCTTTGATGGTTTTCGCTATGATTTTGTTAAAGGTTACAATACTTGGCTGATCAAAGCGATTCAAAAGAAGGAATATACTAAAAATGGTCAGCTATTTAAACCCTATGGTGTTGGGGAAAACTGGTCAGGGGATAGTCAAATAGAATATTGGCTTAACCAAGTAAATGAAGATAATGATAATCCCATTGATGCTTTTGATTTTCCTTTGAGATATAAATTAAAGGAGCTTTGCGATACATTTGGATTTAGTTTGCGGGAATTGTTAAGCCATGAAACTGTCTTTAAAGATCAACCTTTTAATGCGGTGACTTTTGTGGATAACCATGACTTTAGAGAGAGAGAAGGCCCTGAAATTGTTCAGGATAAACTTTTGGCTTACAGCTTTATTCTCACCCATGAAGGTTATCCCTGTGTTTACTGGAAAGACTACTACAATTATGGTTTAGCTCAAGCAGGAACACCCCATGGGATTAATGCGTTGATCAAAGTACATGAAGATTTTGCAGGGGGTTCCACAAATAATCTCTGGGTGGATGACAATTTATATATTATGGAACGAACGGGTTGGGAAGATAAACCAGGTTTAATTTTTGTTCTCAATAACACAGGAGATGGTTGGAATGGTGCATGGGTATCAACTCAATGGCAGAATATTGAGTTTAAACCTGTTGCTTGGTGGAGCGCTCAAGATAATTCTACTCCTGCCAATCAATTTGTTCATGGTGATGGTCGTGGTAATTTTTCTGCACCACCCCGTGGTTATACAGTTTATGCCCCACAAGCATAAGATAAATAATTGAAAAAGGGCGATGCCTACGGCATCGCTTTTTTTGTCTATCAAAATTAATTAACTGGACTTTGAACTTAATCAATGTTTATGGTTAACTTTTCATTGTTAATTGCCCTTAATTTTAGTCTATAATTCTTTTTCTTAACCCTGATTTTCCCCCGAATGTAAACCAATATTCCCATTTACCCCCATGAGCATCTTGCCAATTGTTTAAATTAAAATAACCACTACCATGGCGATCGCCTGGGATAGAATAGACTTTTACTGCTTTACCTTCATTATCCCAAACCAAGGGCCAACCTGGTAAAATTTGTTCAGGTAATGCCCCATTTGTTTGTAAAAAATAAGCATCTTGACCTGTTTTTGTCCCATTGCCAAAAACTTGAGCTTTGCCATTTTCATCTATGGCTACAAATGCCCCTTCTTCTAAACATAAGGCATAATTATTTAAGCCATTTTCATTAACCACTCTGGCTAATAATCCCAAAGCACGTCCATATCTGGTTTCTGGATTTTGGCTGTTAATCCTATCTAAATGAGTATCTGTAATCACTCGCTCCAGAAAAGGAATTTTAAGAAAGTTACTTTTATGAATAGTTTCTGTATTAAAATGATAAGGATCATTAAGAATTTCGGAGCTTAAAACCCCTTGATGATCGGGAGCATAATAATAGTCACCTAAAATTGCCATTCCTGCACTTGTTCCCGCAATCGGTGTTTTCTTTTCATTGACTAAATAATTAATGGTATCTTCTACATCTGTATCTTCCCATAACTCTTGATATTCATTTTGATCGCCTCCTGCAATAAATAAAGCATCAGCATCTTGAAGATAATCAATTACTCTTGAATTATTAGCAGCTTGGCTACTGTTAATAGCCAGTTCTGCTGCTGAGTGAATATAGTCTCCATAATACTTACAGACCCAGTCCGCCTGTCCGCCTATTCTGCCTGTCCGTAATACTAAATATTTGCCATTTTTTGCTCTTTCTAGAAACCAGCGTGTTGCTTCATTTTCCCCTGATTTTTCCCCTTCCGCTCCACCAATAAGTAATACTCCTCCCTGGGGTTGGCAGTTTTTAGGTCTGTCAGATTCACAAGCTACATAATAATCAAAGTCATTTCTACCACCCATTTCTTTTTTTTCCTGGTTTAATTAGGTTGCATTCTGATTATATGATTTAGGGCTTTTTTTTCCCAGAAACCTTGAATCTCGTAACAAAACTTTACATTGAAGCGTATCTTACACTTTGGCAAACTATCTATTTTGGCTCAAGTGTAATTCATGCGTCTGAACCAATGAATGTAACTGATATTTTCAGACATAAAAGATTGAAGATAACGCAATTTATCTAAACTTTTTTTACCAATCTCTTCTGGTATATCTATTAATTGCAATAAAATATAACCAATTAAACAACTATAAATTTGTCTTCTAATACCATTTTCATTTTTAGTTATCAATTTATCTAATTTTAAAGGCATTTTTAACAACTTCCATAGAGTTTCTCTACCCCACCTTTTACGATAAATTTCTCCAATTTCTTCATCATTTACTTCTGATTCTTTCAAAAAGGATAAATAAGATTTGGAACAAGTTATTTTAAGGAGAAGCAAAAATGAATGACAATCAATGAATTAAAATTAGAAAGAGAGCGGCTTTTCGCTCTGAGATTGAAAAATTAAACAAATGGAACAATTACTCTAGGTAAACATAGCAGAATTTTTAATTAAATACAAATCGGATTAGCTGAATTAAATATCGATTTGTTTACAATAAGTGTCGCATCAGTTACTTTACCAGATGATAGTCCAGGTGCTAAAATAAAAGCCTCAATTGATAAACTAAATGCTGCAATTAATGACATTCAAAATTTGCGCCAATTGCTCAATAGTATAGCAGAAGTTATTAGTGCGGTTAATGATCTTATTGGTCCTATAGCAAAGAGGGGAATAGTATTGACATTATCAAAATCTAAAACTTAATAATAGTAAGGGTTTTCCTTCTGCCTTCTGCCCTGGAGCCGATCGCGCTTCTGCTATATTCCAGGATAGGGCGATCGCCGAGGAGATAAGTAATTAGACAAAATTAATTATAGCAAAGAGGGGAATAGTATTGACATTATCAAAATCTAAAACTTAATAATAGTAAGGGTTTTCCTTCTGCCTTCTGCCCTGGAGCCGATCGCGCTTCTGCTATACATGGGTGAGGGCGGGTTTTGAACAATCAATTTTTGTTGTGCAACATAGGTGATCCCGCTGGCCCGCCCCGTAAGAAATTGGATAAATAATTTTGCCTACCTACTTAAATTACTATACATTAGCAAGTTGAATTTTTCTCTAAATGACTTAATAATGGTGGGCTAAAGCATTAATACAATTTATAATAGCTTAAATTTACATAAAAATTTATTGCTTTATCTATGATTACTGTTGCCGTGAAAGGGGCAAGGATGGAGCAAAATTGTTTTGTGTTATCGTGAAAAAACCGAAGAAGGGGGGTAGGTGTTGGTTAAAAGAGAGTTGGAGATATATGGGTAATAAAGAAGAAGGAATCAAAATAATTAGTGATAACCGTCAAGCTCGCTATTTATATGAGATCATAGAAACTTATGAGGCGGGAGTGCAGTTATCGGGAACAGAGGTTAAGTCCATCAGAGCAGGGAAAGTAAACCTACGGGATGGTTATGCTCTGATCCGCAATGGGGAAGCTATATTAATTAATGTGCATATTTCCCCTTACCAAGCTAGCGGGGAATATTTTAACCATGACCCCCGCCGTAGTCGTAAACTTTTGTTACACCGCAAGGAAATTAATAAACTCATCGGTCATTTGGAACAGCAAGGTTTAACTTTAGTACCATTGAAAATGTATTTTAAGGGAGGCTGGGTAAAGGTGAGTTTAGGACTGGGTAAAGGTAAGAAACTCCACGATAAGCGCGAAACTATTAAGCGTCGTCAGGACGACCGCGAAATATCACGAGCCATGAAGCAATGGTAATGTAAAAATGAAGCAATATAACTGGATTGTAATTGGTGGTGGCATAACTGGCAGTGCATTGGCCTACGAACTCCAAAAAAAGGGCTTTAGTGTTTTGTTATTGGAAAAAGATCTCAGCCCGAAAAATGCCACACTTTATAGTTATGGTGGGTTAGCTTATTGGTCGGGAACTACCAAGTTAACTCGCCAACTGTGTCAAGAGGGAATAGATATTCATCGCCATTTATCAGAGGAGTTGGATGGGGATACGGAGTTTCGGGAATTAGACCTTATATTAACAATTAATCCAGAAGATGACCCTCAAGAAGTTGCCGCTGGGTATGAGCAGTTTGCTATTGCTCCGCGTCTGCTCGATCTAAAGGCAGCTTGTGAGTTAGAACCATTACTTAACCCAAAAGCGATCGCCGCTGTCCTCCAACTGCCTCATGGTCACATTCACCCAGACAAGACTAACCAAGCTTACGGGCAAGCTTACCAACGTCTTGGGGGAGAAATGAAAATTGAGTCAGTGGTGCAACTGCTTCAGGAAGGAGAAAAATTTGTGGGGGTGAAAACTCCTCATCATAGTTATTATGCAGATAACACTGTTTGTTGTGCAGGAGGTTTAAGCCGTTCTCTCCTCCAAAAAGCTGGAATTACAGTAAAAATCTATTTTACTCATGCACAATTAATTAAAATTCCCCCCACTGAAGTTAAGCTGAAAGCTATAGTTATGCCTGCCCAACTCCAACGCTTGAGTCTAGAAGCAGCAGCGACGCAAATGGAGCAGTTATGGGAGCAACCGAGTCAAGAGTTAGTCGCTCGGGTAATGGAAGCTGGGGCAGTTCAATTTAAAGATGGGAGTTTGTGTCTCGGTCAAAGTAGTCAAATTATTACTGCTCCTGAAGCAGAAATTAACCTAGCAGCAAGTGAGGCGGAAATAAGGACTGGGGTGGGTAAGATCCTGCCAGCTTTAGCTACTTTACCAGGAAATTGCCATACTTGTTTAGTGACCTTTGCTCACAACTCCCTTCCCCTTGTGGGTGCTGTGGGTGAAGGGATTTATCTGTTTAATGGTTTTACCAGTACTTTGGTATTTGCTCCCCCTTTGGCCCGACATTTTGCTCACAGTGCCGCCCAAGGAGAAGATGAGGTTATGAGTCAGTTAACAGCTTAATTTTTTTTGACTAAATACTTGACAAATTATATACCCTTATGGTAGATTATTATCATCAGCAAATACTTCATAAATATATATAAGGAATGACCTATCAAGATTCTTGTTTTGAGTAATAGGTTATGCTGTTAAGTGCCCCAACAACTAACTCAAACAGCCAATAGCTTCGAGTAAACCTTTAGCTTTATTTAAGGTTTCTTCATATTCCTTGGCTGGGTCCGAGTCAGCTACCAAACCTGCTCCTGCTTGCACAGAAACTAGATGATTTTGATTACCAGGTTGGGGACGACAAATCATGGTGCGAATAGCGATCGCCGTGTTTAACTGGCCCTCAAAATCATAATAACCATAAACTCCAGAATAGGGCCCACGTCTTTCTGGCTCTAATTCATGGATAATTTCCATTGCCCTAATTTTAGGAGCGCCACTGACTGTACCCGCAGGAAAACAAGCTTTCAGCAAATCCCAGGCTGTTTTATCTGCTGCTAAATCTCCCACCACATTACTCACAATGTGCATCACATGAGAATAACGCTCAATCACCATTAATTCATTAACCAGCACTGTGCCTTGAACACAGACACGCCCCAAATCATTACGGCCCAAATCCACTAACATTACGTGTTCCGCTATTTCCTTGGGGTCTTCCAACAATTCAATGGCCAAAGCATCATCTTCTGCTGTAGTTTTCCCTCTTCTTCTCGTCCCTGCAATCGGTCGCAAAATTGCTTTCATCCCAGTTTCTGTGCGTTCTGCTTTCACCATCACTTCTGGGGATGAGCCGATAATTTGCCAATCGCCAAAATTATAATAGGCCATATAAGGAGAAGGATTAATTAAACGCAGAGAACGGTACAGCGCAAAAGGATCTCCCTGATATTTAGTCGTTAAACGCTGGGAAAGCACCACCTGAAAAATATCCCCTGCACGGATATAATCTTGAGCTTGCCGCACATTTTCTTCATAACGTTCTTTCGTTGTATTGCTTTCATATAGCAATCCTTCACCCATTCTTTCTGAAGAGAGCCATTCCAGAGGTTTCCCTTCCACAGGTAGAGGTAATTGCAGCTTCAGTACCAACTTACTCACCCGCGCGCAGGCTTGCTCGTAGGCTTCCTGTAACTTGACATTCTCATCCCGCAGATCCGCAAAAGCGATCGCCCAGATTTTCCTCTTCACCTGGTCAAATACAATAAGATTATCCACCTGCATCCAGACCCCATCTGGCAAATCTTCAGGCGTTGCTCGGAATACTGGCACCTGTGGTTCAATCCAGCGAATTAACTCATATCCCCAAAAGCCGAATAAACCCCCAATAGCAGGAGGTAATTCTGGTAATTTTACTGGATTTATTGATTGGAGGCATAAAGTCAAAATTTCCCAAGGATTGCCCTCAAATTCCTTTACACTACCAGAGCGAGCTATTTGAGTAGTTTTATTATCTTTTGCTGCTAAGACCCAAACTGGATCACAGCCCAACAAACTGTACCTACCGATAGTTTCTCCACCTTCCACAGATTCTAATAAAAAACTATAGGGTTGACCCCCACAGATTTTGTACCAAGCAGACACTGGAGTTTCCAAATCAGCGATCCATTCCTGATACACGGGGATAAAGTTGCCCTGTTGGGCGAGGGCTAAGAACTGAGTAAAATCTGGAAAAATCATTTTAAATTCGGTTTGGGGTTGCTTGTAGTGGCAATGGGTAGAAAGTTTTAGCCAACACATCTACCCACTACCAATTAACTCAATAACGATTATACTTCGTAAGGAGTTTTACCAGAGAACTTCAGAGTTGCAGGTTCAGGGTTTTTGCCGATGTTTCTGTCAATCTTACCAACGAAAGGACGACCTTCGTTAACTTTTTCGGGAAAGACACCATCAGCTGGATGGAGATACTGAATTTCACCGCTAGGATAAACGCGGTAAATTTTATAGTCTTCCATTTTCGGTTTAAACTTAGTCCGTAACTGAGTTCCCAGGGCCAGACATTGTTCTTTGCGGGCCAAATAGAGGAGGTTTTCCCCTTCGTTCATTATTGCTGCACCACCTGTAGGCATTTCAAAAACCTGCTCTTTTGAGCTAGTCCAGGTGATAGCGTATTTTTCTTCTATTTCAGCTTTGGTTAGTAAACCACCAGTGCTGCCGCCGAATTTAGGAGTTTGTCCAGTAAGCTCTTCTGTCATGATTTAATATGATTACAAAATTTTTCAGGTCTTTAGGCAATCCTACCACTGAGGTTAACCTGAGTTGACTATTGTTAAAAACTGTAACAGTCTTTCTTTGACAAAAATTAACATCTCTTGATGGTCATTGGTCTAAGCTCATAAGTGGTCGCACTTTCATTAATTACCGCAGGTTCGGGCGCCTTTGGATTTTTTGCTCAATTGCGATGGCCCAAGGGGCCAGGCCTGCGGCCATGGCCAAGCTCTTCGGTGAACCCGCACCTACAAAAATTGTGTAAATAATGCAAGCTTATCTACTTAGTTCTGATTAAAAAAGGAAACTAGCGCTTTTTTTTAGAGGTTTTGCGTGACTTTTGAGGTTGAGTGGGAGTTTTGGGTACAAGTTGAACAGGTGGTTCAACTTCACTGGCAATGGGGAGAGTAAAGTGAAACTGACTACCTTGATTTTTTCCTGCCGACTCTGCCCAAATTGCTCCACCCCAGCCATTGACAATCTGGCGACAAATTGCTAAACCTAAACCTGTGCCTCCTGTGGAGCGTCGTAAAGCTCCTTCTTCTTGGTAAAAACGGTCAAACACTTTTTCAAGACGGTTTGGTTCAATACCACGACCAGTATCTGCAATAGTAACTTCTAAAGTCTTCCCCCCAGCACTTTTTACTTCTATAGTAATACTTGCCTGTTTGTCTGTAAATTTACAAGCATTATCTAGTAGTTTAGTCAACACTTCCACCAGCCACTCCCCATCAGCTTGTACTAAAGGCAGGTCTGGAGGAATTTGATTAGTAATCTGGGGTAGAGTTTGATCTAAAGTACGGGAGCGGACATGACTCAGGGCTAACTCAATACATTCGGAAAGGGAGATAGGTTCCATGTTCCATTCAATGCGACCACTTTCCAATTGAGAAAGGGTGAGAAAGTCTTGAACCAGTTTGCGCATTCTTTCTGCATCGGTAAGAGCCGTATTGAGCATCACCTGTCGCAATTCTAGAGACATATCTGGTTCGCTAGCGAGACTTTCTAAACAAACTTGAATGGTGGAGAGGGGGGTACGCAGTTCATGGCCTGTGATGGCTACAAGGTTGGAACGGGTGCGATCAAGGGCTTCTAGTTGTTCATTGAGGTCTTGGAGGTTGGCATAAGCTTCAGCTTGGATCAGAGCAACTCCCACTTGAGTGGCGATCGCATCTACTAAAGCAATATCTTCTGTTTTCCAGGTGGTGGGTGCCATGTCACAGTGATGCAATTCTACCATCCCTAGCAGTTTCCCTTGATACAGTACTGGTACTAGCAACCAGGATACAATTGCACAACTCTGAACCTGTTTTTGCATTTCTTTGTCTTGAATGCGAGGATCTTTGAGAGCATTGTCAATGCTGAGAGCTTCTCTTAATTCTACTACTTTTTGAAACAGGGGATTATTTTTCAATGGCCAGGTGCTACCTTTAATTGAATCAATACCTTCATTGAGAAATTCATGTTTGATAGTTGCTGTTACATCATTTTCCTGACAACGATAGACGATACAACGGCAAACTCTTAGTCCTTCCCCTAACTTTTGCACTGCGAGTTGCATAATTTCATCTGGATCCAGGGAGCGCCTAATTGCCATTGTCACATGGTTGACTAGCCTTTCTTTTTTTTCCTTAGCCATTAAAGAGCGATTGACTTTGAGCAGTTTATACTGGCCTGCTTGTAAATAGGTCACTAGCCGTTGTACAAAAGGATCGGGATTATTCATGGGGAAATTTTGCGACTCTTCCTTTTTCTCTAGCTCCTTCCTCTCTGCTTGTAAATATTGCTTTTCTGCCTGGCGAATTTTTGCTGCTAGTTCTGGTCGGTAGGCTAAAATGCGCTTGAGTAAGATCGCTGCTGCTTTTTTGCTTGTGGTAGGGTCAAATGTCCAAATTCCCTCAAAGCGGCGACTATTGTCCATTGCTAAACCTGCATTGTCCCCCACTGACACTGTTCTTTCCCGACAAATTAAACAGTTTGCGTAGCTTTTGCTAATTACTACTAAATGCCATTCTTGGGCTAAACCATCTGTCGGCTCAAAGGCGATCGTTTCGTATATATCAGAATTGTGTTTAAAGTCTGTTTCTGGGGCAGCAAGAACATAAACCTGTTTACTTAGATTAGCAATGCGTCGGTATCGATGAGCTTCCTGTCGATAAAAGCGCTCTCTTTGGAAGCTGGCAATTACTAGAGGTTGTTCCTTTCCTGCCAAAATCTGATCTTCCATTGCGTGGGAAAGAGCAGTGAGGGAAGACTTAAAATACATTTGTTTTTTGCTAGGCTCGTAGGCCGCGCCTAATTGCCTATTCGGGATAGCTTTCATTAGCTCTGTTAAAACAGAATTTGGGTTGCTCATCGATCTTCTTCTTGGCTTTTTTCCTGGAGCAGTAAGCTTATGACCTCCTGGGGTTTTTTAGTTCCCTATGAACATCGTACAAAAAACCTGAACTTCCCAACTTTTATTTGTTATTTTTCTAACTGGCTAAGTTTGTTTTGGGCATTTTTCCATAATTCCTGGGCAGGTTCTGACACTGTTGTTCCTGGTTTCACTTTCTCTAGTTCATTCATTATTCCCTGTAACTTACTCATCACTTGATTGGTGTCTTCGGGAAGATCGGCTAACAAGTTTTCTGTTGCTGCTTGTCCATTTTCGTATGCTCTGACAGATTCTGCTTCTGTTTGTAAACTAATATTAATTTCTGATAAACTTGTTTCGTACTGAGCGAGTAATTTCTGAGCTTCTCCATAACCTGGATTATCTACTGAAATGGTTTCTAAGCGCTGAATTGCTTTTTGTAATAAATTTTTTGCCTCTTCCCAGCGAGCAACTGTATTAGGTGGATTTTGGATTATGTTGGCTGCCGCACGGGCAAATTCCTGAGCTGCGCTAATCTGAGTTAAAGTGCGATCGCTCCCTGTCACTAACCCTGATATTTGTTCCCAGTCTCGCTGGTAAGCTTGCAGTTTTGTTTGCCCCATTCTTCCTGCTAAGGTTTCTGATCGCAGTTCCACTAACCCATCCATCCCCGTTTGCCATGCTGTCATGGCTTTTTGTTTGTCTTCTGTGGTAACTGCTTGTTGATAATCTTGTTTTGCTTGGGCTATCGTAGCTTCTGCTGTTTCGAGTTGGCTCATGGCGTTTTTTTCTTGGAAAATTTTTGCTTCCATTCGTCCTACACTAGCCCGAGCTGCTTGATATTCATCAAAAGTAAATTTCCACTGACATCCTGTCATATTGCAATAGGTCACTGGTTCATAGCCCAAAAACCAGACTGGAAGAGCATCCAGGTTTTTGGTGGCTAATTTTACTTTTTGGGCCCCTAACTCAAAGTCTGCCATACTTGTGGCTTGATTGACTAACTGATCTGCCTGTTGCACATGGGCGATCGCTTCGCGATAGTTCCGATCCATATTTATATAACTTGGTAACAATAAAATGGGGGCCTTCGCTGCAATAGGGCGACGAATCATAGGATAAGGTAAGTTTATCACCCAAATCAACCCTACCAACCCTGCTAAACTTACCCCCCCCATCCCCATTGTCTTAACTAACTTAGTGATCTTTCCCGATTTATTCGCATTTACTGCTTTTTTGAGGGTTTTTTCGCTCAAGTTGGGCAATATGTCACTGAAGGTTGTTTTTATTTCTTCATAGTCAGCGGGAGAACCTTTTTGAGATCGGAGTTTTTCTAGTCTTCTTAATGCCATATCTCGCAGCACTGTACCAGATATATCATCATTAACAGTACATCTTTCTACCTCGTCACACAGAATTTTCCAGGCTTGATCATTGAGACGGTACATAACCTTAAGTCCTTAGAGATGTTATTTATTTCTAATATAACAAGGTTTTCTAGGCTTTTCAAGCAAACAGGAAACAGGTCTTTAAGGATTTTACTGATATTTTGTTCGCCATTATTTATGCCTCCAACAAATTCAATTGATAATTTTTCTAATAGTTTGCTAACAATATGCTGTCATTTTTTCTGGGCTGTGATCAAGATTGAAACCCGCGGCACAAGGCTCCCTTGGGGCGGCCCGCAGAGGGGGATAGGGGGATAGGCTCTAGTAAGAAAAATTAAATATATTATGTTTATTTAAGATATTTATTTTTGTATATTTAGGTATTAGCAGATTAAATGACCAGAAAATAATTAAAATAAATGAAGACTCAAATACTGTTATATTACAAATGTTTTCTCAAGCTAGAACACCGCTCCTCGATAGCCTCAAAGCATTATCTCAAGCTACGGATGGGGCTTTTTATGCCCCAGGACATAAAAAGGGACAGGGAATTTACCCACCTTTGGCAGATTTACTGGGTAAATCGGTGTTTCTTGCAGATTTGCCTGAGTTACCTGAGTTAGATAATTTGTTTGCCCCAGAAGGAGTGATTCTGGAGGCGCAGGAGTTAGCAGCGGCAGCGTTTGGGGCAGAAAAAACTTGGTTTCTGGTAAATGGCTCTACTTGTGGCATAATTGCGGCAATTTTGGCAACTTGTGGCCCTGGGGAGAAGATTATTTTACCTCGCAATAGTCATCAATCGGCTTACGCTGGTTTAATTTTCTCTGGGGCTGTGCCTATTTTTCTCAACCCAGAATACAATTTTGAGTTTGACATTCCCTACAGCATTACTCCTGCAGCAGTGGAAACAGCTTTACAACAGCATCCTGATAGTAAAGCGGTGATGATGATTTATCCTACCTATCAAGGAGTTTGTGGAGATGTAAAGGCGATCGCCCAAATAACCCATCAATACCAGATTCCTTTGTTAGTGGATGAAGCACATGGTGCTCATTTTACATTTCATCCAGCTCTCCCCCCTTCTGCCCTTTCTGCTGGAGCTGATTTAACTGTACAATCTACCCATAAAGTACTTGGGGCAATGACACAAGCATCTATGCTCCATCTTCAGGGAAACCGCATTGAGCGGCAAAAAATTACTCAAGCTTTACAATTGCTCCAATCAACTAGCCCCAGTTATTTACTTTTAGCTTCTCTGGATGCTGCTAGACAACAGATGGCACTTCAGGGAAAAGAGTTACTGCACCAAACTTTGCAGTTAGCTGACTCTGCTATTAATAGCATTAGTCAAATTCCTGGTTTATCTGTTTTACTACCTGATTTGATGCTGTTGGATCAAACTAGGCTAACTGTTAATGTGAGTCAATGGGGGTTGAGCGGTTTTGCGGTGGATGAAATTTTACACACCCAATTGGGTGTGACAGCAGAGTTACCCATGCTCAAAACTCTAACTTTTATTATTACCTTCGGTAATAATAAAAGAGATATAGCTAAACTTGTAAGTGCTTTGAGGAGCTTGGAGGGAAGTGTGGGGGCGAATGGTGAGGTAAAAATAACAACTTTGATGGCAAAACCTGCTCATTTATTGCCTCACCCTTGTATGTCTCCCCGCGAGGCATTTTTGGCGGCAAAGAAAACCCTCCCCAGGGAAAATGCTGTTGGTTGTATTAGTGGGGAAATTGTTTGTCCTTATCCCCCAGGAATCCCTGTATTATTTCCAGGGGAAATAATATCAGTTGAGGCGATCGACTATTTGCAAGAAGTACTAACTTTAGGAGGTAGGATTACAGGTTGTCAAGATCCAACCCTTTACACTTTGCAGGTTATTAGTTGTAAAAATGAAGAGAAATCATTTATTACATAAAAATACAGATAAGATAAGGAGGTTGAATACTTAAATATTATTTTGGTAAAATAAAGGTTTGCACACCAAACTCAAACGCTGCTGCACTTTTTTATCTGAAATATCCTAGTTGTCTTCGTGCTTCAAAAAGACCGACAGCAGCACTGACAGATAGATTGAGACTGCGGACTTGTGGCTGACTCATGGGAATATAAACGGTAGCATCACACAATGAGAGAACTGTTGTGGGTAAACCTGTGGTTTCGCTGCCAAATAATAGCCAGTCGTCTGGTTGATAGGCTAACTGGAGGTAACTAAATTTACCAGTTACGCTAAAACCAATTAATCTTCCTCCCTGGGTGTGATGGAGTGCTTGAAAATCTTCGAGCTGGTTGTGGTAGTGTAAATCAACGAAGGGCCAGTAGTCTAAACCTGCTCTTTTTAAGTGGCGATCGCTTATTTCAAAGCCTAATGGCCCGATCAGATGCAGTTGGGTTTCTGTGGCTGCACAGGTTCGGGCAATGTTGCCTGTGTTTGGGGGAATTTGTGGTTCTACTAATACCAATTTTGGCATCAGACTTTTAATCAATTCTTAAAGGGCAAATTTATTATAAGTTATTTGAAGAATAGAGTTAAGTTTTACTTGAAATGGGAGGAAAATTTTGCTGGATAATTCTACTCAGTTAACTTGTCGTTTTGAAGAGGCTTTGGTGTATGCTACTCAACTCCATGCCCAACAAGTGCGCAAAGTGAGGGGGGTTCCCTACATTAGTCATTTGTTGAGTGTGGCGGCGCTGGTGTTGGAGGATGGGGGGGATGAAGATGAGGCGATCGCTGCTCTGCTCCATGATGCGATCGAGGATCAGGGGGGCGCTCCCACTGGGATGGCTATTCGGCAGAAGTTTGGCCATCGGGTGGCTGATATTGTTGAGGGTTGTACGGAAACTGATGTTTTCCCTAAACCTCCTTGGCGAAGACGCAAAGAAATGTACCTGGAACATTTGCGTTCTGCTTCTGAGGAAGTGCGGCGGGTGGCGATCGCTGATAAGCTCCATAATGCTCGTTGTGTTTTGGCTGATTATGAGCGCTATGGGGATTTGGTTTGGACGCAGTTTCATGGGGGAAAAGAAGGTACACTTTGGTTTTATCGTTCTTTTGTTAATCAGCAAGATCAAAAGGGTTTTAGTTATTTAACGGAGGAATTAAAGCGGGTAGTGAATGAGTTGGAAAAGGTTAGTAATTATATGTTGCTGCGGTAAGGGTGAAAAAATTCTCAAAATTGTCTTGATGTAGGGGTTGGGTTTCCCAACCCCTATTTTTCTACAAAGTTTTGAGAAATTCGCTCAAGGCTTGTTTGTCTTCATCGGGTAAATCTGTGCCAAAGTAATGACCATGATCTTCAATAAAATCTGGGGCTTGATTATACTTTAACAGCAATGGTGTGAGAACCTCATCGGGGATAAATTTAACCAATGAACCTAAAACTTTAGCTCCTAGTTCCGAGTTTAATTTTTGCTGTAAAATTGTGGGTGTTTCACTAGGGTTTAAGTTGGCTAAAAGTTTGATGGGTGTACCTTCAGGCACATCTGCTTGTAGTTCGCCTATTTCTAAGCGGGTTTCTCGCTCTGTACGTTTAATTAACTGCTCACGTTTTTCTGGCCATAATAGTTTTTCCACTGCATCATTGAATGCTGCCATTCTTCCTGCTACTGAGGGATCGCCTGTGTATTTTCCCAGTTCGTTGTTGTGGAAAAATGGTGCGCTTGACCAGAGACTAATTAAGGAAGGGGTTCGATAATAACCTGTTCCCCCAGAGGGAATTTCAAATTCTATGGGTTGGTCTTCCTGAAAAGGATTTGCTAAAGTTAACGTACCAGGAGAAGGTAAATTTTTGTAGGTTTGTGAGGAAAATTGCGACCAAATATGTCCTTCTTTGGCATTAGTTGCTAAGGCGCGGGCTGCATTTGTTCCTATCTCTGTTACTGGATAACGTTGGTCATCGGATAAGAAGTTGTGTTCGAGAAAATCCGCACTGAGAACTGATTCTTCATACCATTTTTTTGCTTGTTCTGGGTCTGCTGCTATTTCTGTTGGTGGTTGTTTGCTAGAGTGACAGGATGCACAAGTATTGGCAAAGACAATTTTTCCTTTTGTCAGGACTGCTTCATCTTGAGTTAAGTAAGCTTTTCCCCCTGGGGCATCTTGAAGGTGTAGGGGTTTAAGGGTGCTTAAAAATGCTTCAGCATCTGGCATTCTTGCTGCTGTTTTTGACCAATATTCACATTCTTGGTTAGCTGTTGCGATATCAAAGGGTTTTTGTGGTTTTCTCCCTAATAAGGGGTCATGGAGAGTGAGCCAATAATCAGAACATGAGCCGATATTAATATATACTCTTTCTGAAGCTCCAGGTATGCCAATGGAGTCGGCTCCGTCTTTGAGAATGTGAGGCACTTTTTCTGTCGTCCCATCATTCATTATTTCTTCATATCTGGGTCGATCTGCTAGGTTGAAAATGGCGTTGATGGCATTGGGATTATCAATGTGGTCGGTGGCAATGCGCGATGTGTCAGAAGTGCCTGGTGGCTGATTATTAATGACTTGTTTGCGGAAGTCGTAATCTGGGATATTTCCCCCAAATAATTGTCCTTCTTTTAAATATTGATTCCCAATTGCTGATGCTAGGTTTTCCCATTTGGGGTTTTCTGGATCATTGGGGGGGTTGAGAGGATTGAAGGCTATGTGACATACGCCGCAGGAAATACCGATGTTATAGGGGGGTTCGATTTGGGCTTTTGTTTCGCCTACTGCATAATATTGAGCTACATCCCATTTTTCTGGGTCAAAATTGGGATTGGGAAATTTGCGAGCGCCCATAATTCCTGCACTGTTGGGGTCTTTTTCGCATTTGTCTAACCATAAACCATATTCATCTGGTTCGGTGGCTGCTGTACAGCTAGGATCGTTGATTGCGCCTACTGCTTGAAAACGTTCGTTTCGTTGAATGTGTTGGGTTTGGTCTTCCTGATCTGGACGTGCATCGAGCAAACTTAAAAAGTCTGCTTCTCCGTGAGTGATTTGGGCTAGGTTACGAAAGAATTTCTCATTGCCTCCTGTCCAAAAATACCAGGTTTGTAAACCACGTTGTTCTGCTTCTGTTAGTTCACCATAGTATTCTGAAGGTACATAACCCAGATAGTCTCGGTCATATTCAGGGGTTTTTTCTGAATTTTGTTGTTCAGGAGTTGAAATCTCCACTGGATTGTTGCTGGCTTCCGCTGCGGCGATTAGTTCTCTTAGGCGTTCTACGGATGTATTTTCATATTCGTAGGGGGAACAACCGAGAACTAATAAGGCGATCGCCATTATCCAGGCAATCATACCTAAATGAGGTTTTTTCATGGGTGAAAATCTTAATTTTTGGTTATAATTATTTTATCGTAAAATAGAGCTCAGTACAAGACTAACCCGAAAATGATTAATCTATTAATATGGAACAAGATATTATTTTCAAACCCCTAATTTTTCGCAATTTAACTGTGAAAAATCGCATTTTCCGTTCTAATATTGCGGGAAGATTTGATAACTATGATGGTTCTGGCAACCAAGCAAGAATTAATTGGGAAGAAAAATTTGCTCAAGGTGGGGTGGGGGCGATAATTTCTTCTTTTGTTCCCATAACCCTTAAGGGTCGGATTGTGCCTAATTATGCAATGATTGACTGTGATGAGCGGATCCCTTTTTGGCGCAAAGTGGGGGAAAGGGTTCATCAATATGATTGTAAGTTTATTCTGCAGTTAAGTCACTCTGGTCGTCAACAGGATATCCAGGGGATTGAAAATGATGAGATTCGCTTAAGTTCTACTAATAAAACTGAGTCATTTCATGGGTTTAAGTGTCGCTCAATGACTACAGATGAAATTAAAGAGACGGTGCAAGCTTTTGCTCAGGGTGCAAGAAGGGCAAAAGAAGCGGGACTGGATGGGGTGGAATTGCATGGGGCGAATGGTTATCTTATTACTCAATTTCTGAGTGAGGGAATTAATGATCGCACGGATGGTTATGGTGGTTCGTTGAAAAATCGCGCTCGTTTTCTGTTGGAAATTGTTGAGGCGGTGAGGAAAGAAGTGGGGGCGGATTTTCATTTTCAGTGCAAAATTAGTGCGGTGGAATATAATAATGCTGTGATTCCCTGGGAAAAACCTGGGAATACTTTAGAGGATTCAATTCAAGTTTGTCAGTGGTTGGAAGAGGCGGGAATTGATGGGATTCATGTTTCTACGGGGAGTTTATTTCCTCATCCTTTAAATCCTCCTGGTACTTTTCCTCTGGAGGGAAAATATGCTACAGATAGTGCAAAAAATTCCTATGATACGATGCTTTCTAGTGGGGTGGATACTTTTCGCAACTATTTGTTGTTTCGCTATCGGTTACTTTACCCGATTTTTAAGTTTCTTTGGTATAGGGTTCAAGGTCGCTTAAGAAGTAAAACTAACCCAGTTACTGGATTGAAATTAACGGCTGATTCTCTTGAAAAAGAGTTTCAAAATGAGTTTTCTGTGGCAAAAATGCAGGAGTTGCTGGATATTTATCAGGGAATTAATTTGGCTGAGGCGGGGGAAATTAAAAAGAATCTGAAGGAAATTCCTGTTATTTGTACTGGGGGATTTCAGCAAGCTTCTTATATTCGCCAAGGGATAGAGTTGGGGTATTGTGATGCAGTGAGTATGGCGCGGACTTTGGTGGCAAATAATGATTTGGTTCAACAATTTGCTGGGGGAAAAGATGTGAGCGATCGCCCTTGTACTTATTGTAATAAGTGTTTGCTCAATACTTTAGAAAATCCTCTGGGTTGTTATGAAGCTGCACGGTATCAGGGGGATTATGAGGCGATGGTGGCAGAAATTATGACTGTGTTTAAACCAGCACCATTTTAGCTGGTGATTTTCAAAGGAGTTAATTAACTTTATGCTAACAGAAGAAAATTCAATTAAAAAAGTTTGGCAACGGATGGTAATTGCTATTGTTTTGGTTTTATTGGGAATAATTTTCTGGCTAGTTTCACCTTTAATTTTTAATAATGGACCTGTAAAATATGCTGAGATTGAAGAGCATTTTAAATATGGGTCTATTGGGGGGGAAAGGGCTAATGGTATTCCCTATTGGATTTGGAAAGTTTTACCTGTAATGTTCCCTGATAAATTGCCAGGAGAGGGTTATGAATCTTTGGGTTTTATTCAAGAAGCTGGGAAAGATTTACCTATTGGTTTTTCTCAAAGTAAAATTGGGTTTATGCGGGTGGGTCAAAATTGTGCTACTTGTCATGCAGGAAGTCTGCGGGCTACCCCTGAGAGTGAGCGTGAAATTATGACGACGATGCCTTCTAATACAGTTGATTTGGAAGGGTATATCAAATTTTTGGCAGAGGTGGGGGTGGATAAAGGTTTTACGGCGGGGGAAATGTTGCCTCAAATTGAAGCTTTGGGGGCTAAATTAAATCCTTTAGAAAAACTGATTTATCGCTATTTTGCCATTCCCCAAACAAGAGAGGCTTTAATTACTCAGAGGAGTCAATTTGCTTTTTTAGATCAACAATCAGCTTATGGTCCTGGGAGAGTGGATACTTTTAGTTCCTATAAAACTCGTCAGTTTAATTTTCCGATTGAGAGTTTGGAGGCGAAAGAATTAAATGGTATTGCTGATTTTCCAAGTATTTGGCAACAAAAACCTAGGCAGGGAATGCAGTTACATTGGGATGGGGATAATAGTTCGGTAAATGAGCGGAATAATAGTGCTGCTTTGGCTTTGGTTACGCCAACTACTATTGATTTTGATGGGATTCATCGAGTGGCTGATTGGTTGTGGGAATTACCTCCGCCTGTTTATCCTTTTGCGATTAATGAGGATTTAGCTTTGGTGGGGAAAACTGTTTATGAAAATAATTGTGCTCGTTGTCATGCTTTTGGGGGTGCTGATACGGGAAAAGTAACGCCCATTGAGGAAATTGGTACTGACAGAGGGCGTTTGGATTCTTATACTTATGAGACTCTTTCTAATCAAAATACTTTGTTTGCAGATATTAGTTATGAGGGGCAAGATCAACGGTTCCAAAATTTTACGAAAACTAATGGGTATGCCAATATGCCTTTAGATGGACTTTGGTTACGGGCTCCTTATTTGCATAATGGGTCTGTGCCAACTTTAACAGATTTATTAGCAAAACCAGAAAATCGCCCACAGGTTTTCTATCGGGGTTACGATGTTTTTGATGCTGAAAATGTGGGTTTTGTTTCTGATGTAGCCCAGGAAAATGGTAAGCAATATTTTAAGTTTGATACCAGTTTGCCAGGTAATAGTAATAGTGGTCATTTGTATGGAACTGAGTTGGATCATGAAGCGAAAAAGGCATTGATTGAGTATTTGAAAATAGGGGAAGATTATGACAGGAATTAAAAGTAATGTGTGGAGAATTATTACGAGTATTTTTTTGTTAATTGTTCTCTTAATTGGTGGGGTGGGATATTTGGCTTGGTACAATCTTTTGCGGGAAGTTCCGACTTATTATGAATCCCCTGAAGAACATTTTAAATATGGTTCGATTGGGACAGAAAATGCGGAGGGGATTCCTTATTGGATTTGGTTAGTATTGCCGCGCATTTTTCCTGAATATTTGCCTGGTCAAGGGGGTTATACTTCTTTGGGTTTGACTTGGGAAGAGGGAAAAGAAACGCCTGTGGGTATTTCTTTGAAAACTATTGGTTTTCCCCGTCAAGGGATAACTTGTGCGGTGTGTCATACGGCTACTTATCGCCAAAGTCCTGAAGCTAAACCGATTATTGTCCCTACAGGGCCGTCGAATAAGTTTGATTCTCAAAGTTATGTGCGTTTTCTGTTTGCTAGTGCTAATGATCCAAGATTTACACCTGATTATATTTTGGAGGCGATCGCCTATAATCATCAGTTTTCTTGGTGGGAAAAACAATTGTATCGCTTTTTAATTATTCCCCAAACTAAACAATCTCTTTTGCAACAACAGGAATCTTTAGCTTGGATGGATTCTCGGCCGAATTGGGGCCCGGGTCGCATCGATCCTTTCAATCCAGTTAAATTTAGAACTCTTGGTTTGCCTCTTGATGATACTATCGGTAATTCTGACATGATGTCGATCTGGAATCAAAAACAACATCAGGGTTTTGCTTTACATTGGGATGGGTTGGAAACTTCACTCACGGAAACTGTGAATACAGGGGCAATAGGTGATGGTGCTACAAGAAAATCTATCCCCTTGGAAGATCTGCAACGGGTTGAAAAATATATTACGGAAATTGACCCTCCTGTCTATCCTTTTGAAATTAATTTTGCTTTGGCAGGGCAGGGAAAACCAATTTTTGAGAATAACTGTGGTTCATGTCATAGTTTTGGTGGGGAAAGAACTGGTACAGTGATTCCGATTACGGAAGTAGGGACTGATGGTCATCGTCTGGAAATGTGGACTCAAGCAGCAGCAGATGCTTATAACGAGTATGCTGAGGGTTATGAGTATGACTTTGATCAGCTTCGTAAGACTGATGGTTATGTGGCAGTTTCCCTAGATGGACTGTGGTTGAGAGCGCCATATTTACATAATGGTTCTGTACCTTACCTCACAGAGCTGTTAGCAATTCCTGCAAATCGTACTCAAAGTTTCTATCGAGGTTACGATGTTTATAATCCAGAGCAAGTAGGTTTTGTTGCTGAAGGGCCAGAAGCTGAGAAAAAGGGTTTTCTTTATGATACTAAAGTGACGGGAAATAGCAATGAAGGACATCTCTATGGGGTGGATTTGTCTGATGAGGATAAACAAGCATTACTTGAATATTTGAAGACTTTGTAAACTAATTGGAGAGCAACCAATGTATGAGAAATGGTTTAGTCGGGTAGTTTGGCTGGGAATAATCGTAAATATGTTTTTTGTTGTCCCTTTGCTTTTTTTTCCCGAGGTGTTACTTTCTTTTTTGCAAATGGAAATTCCTCAACCGATTATTTGGGTGAGAGGGGCAGGATTACTTTTGTTAGAAATTAGCATTCTTTATATTCCAGGAGCAATTGATCCTTTCCGTTATGAGGCGACTGCATGGATGTCAATTTTTGTAACTAGGGGCGGCGGCTCTAGTTTTTTTCTCATTGCAGTGTTGTTTTTTGATCAATCTCTTGGCTTTTTGACTATTGCTTTGGTGGATCTATTTTTTGGGGTGGTGGAAGGCATTTTACTCTCTCAAGCAATGCGCTCCAAACCAGCGATACTCATGGTTGATTGACTAGGGAGTGGGCGGGAAATGATCTTAAGATTCTAGTTTTGAGTAACAAGTTATCCTTTCTGTGCCCCTACAGGACTAATGACTAATGAGTAAAGGTTATGGAAGGTACAAAAATCATGAAAAATATCTTTGTGTGGCTGTTTTTTGTTTTCATTGTTGTGACGGGTTGGTTGCTAACTCCTGTGAGTTTCTGGAAATATATCTTCTTCCTGCGGGTTCCGATTGTGATGGGTTTATTGTTGATTTTGTTGCCAGCAATTGCTGAATTTTTGCTCCCAGCTATGCTGAAAAATTTATTTGTGATGCGTGGTGTTTTTCAAATGGCTTTTACTATTCTGGGAGCAACTGTAGCAGGAATAGCAGTGACTTTGGTAAATTTAATTATTTGGGAAAATGCACCAGCGCGTTTTGGTGTAGCTTCATTACCAGCAATTCCTGTGTTTTGGGATTATGGAGTGGCGATCGCTTTGGCTTTACCCACAACTGCGGCGATTACTGATTTATCACAGGAAGAAATGGAGGGGGAAAAATGGCAAGGAATTGAAAAAAGATGGTGGGGATTTTTCCTGGGGATTTCCTTGAGTTTGGTGTTTCTCTTCTTATTTAACTGGATTTATGCCTGGTTAACTAATCAAAAATTTTTGAGTGAGGTTTTGAGCCAACTTCTTGTCTTTGTAACTAAAAATGCTCCTGAAGGTTACTTTAACCCTGGGACTGGAAACATAGAAAATGCCCATGTTAATGCCTTTGTTTTCTTTTTGAGTCTTTTGGTTGTCTATGGGGTCATTTTTAAGCTTTATAAACCAGATCTGCAACAGAAAAAAGGTAAGGCAGCAGCTCTAACTTATGTGATGTTGTTAATAGCGATCGCTTCACTGTTTCTCGGGAGTCTGACTTTTTACTTTGATTATTTTCGGGTTTCTGTCTTGTTTTTTTGGTTGTTGATTTCTTTTGGGATGTATTGGTTGTTTCAAGTGGATCATTTTTTTACTTTAAAACCAGATCAGCGGCAAAATAAGCACCATGACCCAGAATTACAAGATTGGAAAAAAGTGATTAATAAGCGTCTGGAAAACCGAGGGGCATATTCCACAGAAAAACAACAAAGAACTATGGTAATTGTCTGTGCTAGTGGGGGTGGGATTCAAGCTGCGGGCTGGACAACTCAAGTATTAACTGGTTTGCAAGAATTATTAGGAGAATCATTTACTCAAGCAATTACTTTGATTAGTGCTGTTTCTGGTGGTGCAGTGGGAACAATGTACTATTTAGACCGTTTTGAAAGTCATGGTTTTCCTCCTCATTCTCAATTGGAAAATATTTTTAAAAGTGCTACTGAAGATGGTTTAGATGCGGTGGGTTGGGGATTAGCTTATCCCGATTTATGGCGGATGATTGGGTTGCCACTTTTTCCCTCAATTTTAACTCCTGAAATTAGCGATCGGGGCATAGCTTTAGAGCTAAATTGGCAAGGAGAAATGGAACAACCTCATCACCCAAAAACTTTAGCAACTTGGCGAGAACAAATTTTTCAGGGGGAAATTCCCATTCCCATCTTTAATGCAACTTTAGTAGAAGATGGTTTTCGTTTGCTTATTACCCCCATGACTTTAGGTAGCTCTTCTGACCTAAAATACTTTGATTTTAATAGTTTATATAGTAACTATGACATTGATGTAGTTACAGCAGCCCGACTCTCGGCTACTTTTCCCTATGTTTCCCCTATTTGTCGTGGGAATCAGGGAGATCCCAAATACCATATAGCTGATGGTGGCTTTTTTGATAATTCTGGTTTTGTGACCGCAGTACAATGGCTGAATCAATGGTTAAACCCCAAAGAAGAACTAAATATTAAACGAGTGCTTTTGTTACAAATTAATGCCTTTCCTCCATCTTCCCCAACCAATCAATTTAGCAAAAATTCAGGTTGGTTAATGACTACTTTGGGCCCATTGCTCACAGTTTTACAAGTTCGAGATTCTATTCTCAATTCTCGGAATTTAACGGAAGTAGAATTGTTGCAAAAACAATGGCAAGAAGTAAACGTCTTAGAGCAAATTTGCCGAGAACAACAGATAGAGCTTGAATACTTCCCGATTTTTTTCCCTTCCCAAGAGGAAGCACCAGCATTTTATAATCAACAAGGTGATTATCAACCACCCCTTTCTTGGAACTTGACAACCAAAGAAAAAAATGCTATTAAAGACGGCTGGAAAGCAATCACAAATAAAGAAACAATTCAAGCAATTAAAAATCTTTGGCAAAGATGGGAGATGGATTAAGCTATAATCAAAGGAATACCATTCCTTGAGCAATAATGAATCAAGAATACGCCTCTAAAATAGAAGGTCTGAGCGACTCTAATTTGGAGATTATCAACTGGGAGCATACCCCACCTGAGTGGCAAGAAAAGCTCAAAAATACCCTGGCTACTCCCCCTAATTATCTGATTTATCCCCACAATAACGAAGCTCTGGCAAAAATAATAAAATTAGCAAATAAACATGGTTTAACAGTAATGCCCTGTGGGAGTGGGAGTAAACTTAATTGGGGTGGTTTAAGGCAAGATATTGACTTGGTTGTTAGTACTCAAAAACTCAATCAGATTATTGACCATGCAGTAGGAGATCTGACTGTTACTGTAGAAGCAGGATTGAAACTAAAAAAACTTCAGGAAATTTTGCAGCAAGCTGGTCAGTTTCTGCCTCTTGATCCAGCTTACCCCCATGATGCCACTGTGGGGGGAATTGTGGCAACTGCTGATGCTGGCAGTTGGCGACAACGTTACGGAGGCGTGCGGGATATGTTATTAGGCGTTAGTTTTATCCGCGCTGATGGGGAAATGGCTAAGGCTGGGGGACGGGTGGTGAAAAATGTGGCAGGTTATGATTTGATGAAATTATTTACTGGTTCCTATGGTACTTTGGGCATAATTTCTCAACTTACTTTCCGCGTTTATCCTCTCCTTTCTTCATCAACAACTGTGGTGTTAATTGGGGAGCAAAATGCTATTGCTACTGCCCATCAAACTTTACTGAAATCATCTCTTACTCCCACTGCTGCTGACTTACTTTCTGCTTCTTTGGTGCAAGGTTTAAATCTGGGAGTAGGGATGGGTTTAATTGTGGGTTTTCAAAGTATCAGAGAAAGTGTTCAAGCGCAAGCAAATGATTTAGAAACTATGGGGAAAAATTTGGGTTTAACATCTAGTTTGTATCGGGATAGGGATGAGGAAAATTTATGGGAGAGATTAAGAGAAATAATGACAATTTCTGGCTCAGATAGGGGAATTACTTGTAAAATAGGAACATTACCAAATGCGGCAGTGAAGATTTTGGGGAGTTTGAATCAAGGATTAGGTATGATTCATGGCAGTAGTGGGTTGGGAAGGTTATACTTAGAAAGTGAGGTAAGTGTGGTGAAAAAAATGCGATCGCTTTGTGTGGAGCATCAGGGTTTCCTCTCTATTTTAACAGCTCCTGCTGTTGTTAAAAAACAAGTTGAACCTTGGGGTTATCAAGGTAATGCTCTCAAAATTATGCAGCAAATTAAACAACAATTTGATCCACAAAATATCTTAAACCCAGGTGTTTTTGTCGGTGGGATTTAGGTTGATGGTTGATGGTTGATAGTTGATAGTTGATGGTTGATGGTTGCTCATTAACAATTAACTGATTATTGAAATAGGAAGATAAATTATGCAAGTATCAGAAAAAGAGTTAAATCAGGAATTTGATAAAAATTTGAAAGGATTTGACTCGAAAAACCCCCCTAAACAAGAATTAATTGATTCATGTGTTCATTGTGGCTTTTGCCTTTCTACTTGTCCAAGTTATCGGGTAATTGGGAAAGAAATGGATTCTCCAAGAGGACGAATTTATTTGATGGATGCTATCAGTAAAGGAGAAGCAGCATTAACAGCAGCAACAACTCAACATTTTGATAGTTGTTTAGGTTGTTTAGCTTGTGTAACAACTTGTCCTTCTGGGGTGCAATATGACAAGTTAATCACGGCAACTCGCCCGCAAGTAGAAAGAAATCAACCCCGTAATTTAGGGGATAAATTAATTAGAACACTGATTTTTAATTTGTTTCCCTATCCTAACCGTTTACGCCCTTTACTCTATCCTCTATGGTTGTATCAAAAATCTGGTTTACAACAATTGACACGGGCGACTGGTTTATTAAAATTGTTCCCGCGTTTAGGGGCAATGGAGTCAATTTTACCCCAAATAAACCTCAATGCTCTCCAGGAGCAATTACCAGATATTATTCCTGCTCAAGGGGAAAAACGTTACCGTGTTGGGGTAATTTTAGGTTGTGTGCAGCGGTTGTTTTTCTCTCCAGTAAATGAAGCAACTGTGAGGGTTTTAACCGCAAATGGATGTGAGGTTGTAATTCCGAAAAGTCAGGGATGTTGTGCAGCTTTACCCGCACACCAAGGCCAGGAAAACCAAGCACAAACCTTAGCTAAACAAATGATTGATAGTTTTGCGGGCATAGATTTAGATGCCATAATTATTAATGCCGCAGGTTGTGGACATACTTTAAAAGAGTATGGTCATATTTTGGAAGATGACCCAGAATATGGGGAAAAAGCTAAGGAATTTTCAGGGAAAGTTAAGGATGTACAGGAGTTTTTGGTAGCAGTAGGTTTGACGGCGAAACTATCACCTTTAACTGGGGGAGAATTGACTTTAGTTTATCAAGATGCTTGTCATTTACTCCATGGACAAAAAATTAGTTTGCAACCCCGTCAGTTGTTACGGAAAATACCAGGGGTGAAGTTAAAAGAACCAGTAGATGCGGCTTTATGTTGTGGCAGTGCAGGGGTTTATAATATGCTCCAGCCTGCTGTGGCTGATGAGTTGGGTCAACAAAAAGTTGAGAATTTACTGAATACTGGAGCCGAGTTAATTGCTTCTGCTAACCCTGGTTGCTCTTTGCAAATTAAGAAACATTTGGAGTTGCAAGGAAAGCAAATTACTTTGATGCACCCCATGGAATTGTTAGATTATTCCATTAGGGGGATTCAGGTGAAAGTTTAGGGATGATTGCCAATTTGGTTATGGGGAATTATCAACCTAATAACCAATTTTCTCCACCTGGTAATTGAGCTAAATAAGTATCAATAATCCCTAGTAAATCAGCGGGTTGATGATGGTAAGTTAAAGCGAGTAACTTTTGAGCAGTAATAGTTATTTCTTCTTGATTAATTATTGCTGTAAGTTGAGCAGGAGTTAAGCTGCCTCCCTGTACTTCAACACTGGCTGGACGAATAGCAGCGGCGATCGCCTCTTCTAAAAAACCTTGCCATTCATTTTCTTTAATATAGTAATACTTTTTATTGTCTTTGAGATTCAATTTTTGGATTTTTAGGAGAGAATCGGAAATAGAAGCTACCCAAGAATTAGTTAAACGTTGTTCAACTTGATTTTTAATTAAATGAATCAACATTCTCACCAAAAAAGATTCAATATTGCGCAAAATAGCTTGTTTACTCATGCCTTCGAGCTCATCTATAATTGCCAAAGCATCTGTATATCTTTCTTCCAAAATGCTATTTCTCAAATCAATTAGTTCTTGTGTCATAATAAAGTTCGTAGTAATTGCTTGAGCAATGAAAATCTATTTATGTCAATTATAGCAGTTGAACACCTGAGCAAAATTTACCCAGTTGCCATTAAACAACCAGGGATGAAGGGGACATTATCCCATTTTTTCCATCGCACCTACCGCGAAGTAAAAGCTGTACAAGATATCTCTTTTTATATTGAAGAAGGGGAGGTAGTGGGTTTTTTAGGTGCAAATGGTGCAGGGAAAACCACTACCCTGAAAATGCTGACTGGGTTAATTCACCCTTCTCAGGGTCAGGTGAGAGTAGCTGGATATATTCCTTATAAGCGTCAAAGTCAATTTTTGCAAAAGATGAGTTTAGTAATGGGGCAAAAACAACAGCTAATTTGGGATTTACCAGCCCTAGATTCCCTCAGAATTAATGCTGCTGTTTATCATCTTCCCGACAAGATATTTCAACAGCGATTGGGGGAACTTACAGAAATGCTTTCTTTAGCGGAAAAATTAACCCAACCAGTGCGCAAACTTTCTTTAGGAGAAAGGATGAAAGCAGAATTACTGGCGGCGCTTTTGCATCATCCTCAAGTGCTTTTTTTAGATGAACCTACTTTGGGTTTAGATGTGAATGCTCAAGCAGCAGTGAGGGAATTTTTACGGGAATATAATCAACGTTATCAAGCAACAATTTTACTCACCAGTCATTATATGGCAGATATTACTGCTTTGTGTGAGCGAGTGATGCTAATTCATCAGGGAGAATTAATTTATGATGGTAGCTTAGAAGAATTGCTCGAAAGGTTTGCCCCTTATCGGGAAGTAAAAATAGAATTATCTGAGCCAGTTTCGGAGGCAAAATTAGCTGCATATGGAGAAATTGAAGCAATCGAAGGAAAGGAAGTGCGTTTTTTGGTGCAGAGAGAAAAACTTACTACTACGGTGGCGCAAATTTTGGCAAATTTAGAAGTATTAGATTTAAATGTAAATGAGCCACCCATAGAAGAAGTAATTGGTAGGCTTTTTCGTCAAGGTATTTAATCAGTTTGTTAAGGCAAAAAATCAGATGGTGCAAACTTTATCTCAATCCATAACTTTAGCCGAATTTCTGGAGTTACCAGAAACTAAACCCGCGAGGGAATATATTAATGGTAAAATTATTCAGAAACCAATGCCCCCAGGAAAACATAGCACAATTCAAGGTGAATTAGTAACAGCTATTAATAGTGACCAAAAATATTCTCCACTGTCTCCAATATTGACCCTCAGGCAGCAAATATATTTGTTAATGTTTTGTATCAGCCTACGGAAGTTTTTGATGAACCTCAACAGCAAATTTCAGGGCCATCTTTATCTTTAAATCAAAACCCGCCCTTACTCAGGTAATTAATTTTGTGCGACCACTTAACTATTCCCCTCTTTGCTATAGCGAGCAAGATGCTCGCACTACAAAAAAAATTGGGATGCTCCCTCAGGAAGCAACTATATTTGTTAATGTTTTGTCTCAGACTATGGAAGTTTTTGATGAACCTCAACAGCAAATTTCAGGGCCATCTTTTGCTAGTAATTTACAGCTTTCTGTGGGGGATTTGTTTGCTTGGCTTTTGGAGTAAGTTTGATAAGATAATTGACTAATGTTTGAGTTGGCGGTTGAACCGCTAAAGCGGTTACTACGAACGAACTAAAAATTGATAGAATAATTTAGCAAGTATTTCAGTAATTTCATACACTTTTTATTTTAAGTAGGGTGGGCATTGCCTACCATAAATGCTATATCTCCAGAGGTCTTATTCGAGGGCATTGCCCACCCTACAAAGAAAAATTGTCTGATTTTAAAATTTGTAACTTGATAAATAA
>JADQBC010000117.1 GCA_016903655.1 Gomphosphaeria aponina SAG 52.96 = DSM 107014 | reverse complement strand
AAGCCCTAATTATCAAATTTTTAAATAGACCTTTTGCGAAAGTAGTGTTAACCCCCCCTACCCCCCCTTGGCAAGGGGGGGAGAAATGCTTGGAATGTAGGGCTCCCTCCCCTTACCAAGGGGAGGGTTGGGGTGGGGTTTTTTACGGTTTCGCAAAAGGTCTAATGAAACAGCACAGCCCTAAGTTCGGGGGTAGGAAGTAAAAAAAAAAGCATTAGACATGAGTGCGAAACTAAAACCCAAATCAATTTTTATATTTATTTCATGTAAAACTCTCCCTACTCCGCAACTCCGCTTCTCCCTACTGATAGACTTTTGCAAAAAGTCTATTTTCCCCCCCGAACTTTGGCAGGGTAGGGGGGGGTTAACACCAATGAGTGTAAGAGGTCTAATATTAACAACTTTTAAAGAAGAGTTATTTCTATTTTATCAAAGTCTATAAATTCACCTCGATTAGCGTTATTATCTTTAAAAGATTCTTCAAGGGAATTATTAGGATCAATTACCATGCCAATATAATAAGCACCGCTTCCTTCCCAAAATGAATCATCTCCTCCTGGTAAAGTAAGATTAATATTTTCAATTTCAGTGCTCCCATTTGCTGTTAAATTATCAAATTCGACAGTACCTAAATATTGATCATTGGTAGAAATCCAATCATTAGTAGAAATGTAGAAGTTTACATTAAAAGCTCCCCCATCTGTTTCTGAGTTATTTTCAATGCCAAAGTCCACATTAAAGCTATCTCCTGAGTTTAATGGCTCTTCAATAACATTAAAGAAGTTACCTGTTAAATCAATACCTGAACCGATAGAAACATCTACTCGATCATAATCGATAAATTCACCCCGATTAGCATTATTAGCTTCGTTACTTTCTTCTATTTCATTGTTAGAATCAACAATCATTCCTATATAATAAGTCTGATTCCCTTGCCAAAATGAATTTTCTTCCCCTGGTAAATTAAGATTAATGCTTTGAACTCCAGTGCTGCTATTTGCTGCTAAATTATCAAGTTCAAAACTTTCTAATAATTGATCATTGGTAGAAATCCAATAATTGGTGGAAATATAAAAACTAACTGTAACTTTTTCTACTCCTCCTCCTTGATTCTCAATTTCATATTCGACATTAAAGCTATCTTCTGCTGTTAATGGTTCATCAATTACATTAAAGAATTTGCTAGCTAAATCTGTTGGTTCTATTTCAGGTTGCTCAACGCTACTCTGATAATTTAATACTATTTCACCTTGAGCATCAGAATAACCATCAACAGAAATATGATAAGTAGTTCCAGCAGAGGCCTCAAATATCACTTCACTATTATCAGTTTGAACAATAGGAATTAAACTACCAATACCATTTCCTGTAAAAACCGAAGTGTATGTATCAAAATTACTTCCATTTGTATCAACTGTCAATTGAGTGTCTTTGACAGGTGTATATTTCCACCAAACTGAATTAATTTCTCCTGACTGTCCTAGTTCACCTTCTTCTGAAAGGGCAAAAACATTATCTCCTGTAACTGCTCCTTCTGTTCCTGTTAATTCTATAGCATCAGCCCAAAAATCATTATCGGGTCCCACTTCATAATTTAATACTATTTCACCTTGAGCATCATTGTAACTATCAACAGCAATATAATAAGTTGTTCCAGCAAAAGCATTAAAAAGAACTTCACTGTTTGAGTTTTCTCCACTATCATCATCTTGGATAATAGTGGTTAAATTATTGACACTATTTCCTGTAAAAATAGAAAGATAAGTATCAATATCGCTCCCATTGGTATTAATTCTTAAGGCAGTATTTGCTGTAGGTGTATATTTCCACCAAACTGAATTAATTGGGTCTGCCTGTGCTAGTTCACCTTCTTCTGAAAGGGCAAAAACATTATCTCCTGTAACTGCTCCTTCTGTTCCTGTTAATTCTATAGCATCAGCCCAAAAATCATTATCGGGTCCCACTTCATAATTTAATACTATTTCACCTTGAGCATCACTGTAACTATCAACAGCAATATAATAAGTTGTTCCCGCAAAAGCATTAAAAAGAACTTCACTGTTTGAGTTTTCTCCACTATCATCATCTTGGATAATAGTGGTTAAACTACCAATACCATCTCCTGTAAAAATAGAAAGATAAGTATCAATATCGCTCCCATTGGTATTAATTCTTAAGGCAGTATTTGCTGTAGGTGTATATTTCCACCAAACTGAATTAATTTCTCCTGCCTGTGCTGGTTCACCAGTTTGCCCTGTTGCACCTACATTACTACCAGCTACTGCACCTTCTGGAGGTTCGAGAATAATGGCTGATGAAAAGCTATCATTTTGTATTGCCATATCAATATGCCTTAGTGTAAATTAGTAATAAAGAGCAGAAAACTTCTCACCTTTTGTATTTTTTTCTCTGAACAAGAAAAATAAGTATATAGCCTTCGGCTCTGTGATTGATTCATTTATGTGAATAGTAACTCAACTTTTTGTTTTTGCCAACCCCCATCTGTTAAAATCCTTTGTAATCATTGAAACCCAGTAAGTGTAATCACCATAGATTTTAAAAAGGTTTGCAGGTTTTGTTAAGTTTTAATAAGTTTTGATAAGAGTTTGTGAGCAAAAAAATCATCTAGCTGACAAACCAGAATCCAGTTGTTGAGGCAATGGGAAAAAATCAAGGAAAATCGCAGGTTGGGCGATCGCCTTTAAACTGGTTAGCTTTGCGCAATATTTGAGCGGCTAAAATAGCAGCACCAAAACCATTATCAATGTTGACAACTCCTAAACCAGCAGCACAGGAATTTAACATAGTTAACAGAGGGGCTACACCACCAAAATTGGTACCATAACCCACACTGGTGGGGACTCCGATAATGGGACAGTCTGCCATACCAGCTACCACACTAGGTAACGCTCCTTCCATGCCAGCAACCACAATTATCACATCTGCTTGAGAAATTAACTCACGGTGACTAAATAAACGGTGAATACCAGAAACTCCCACATCCCAGAGACGTTGCACCTGAAAACCACATAAAGAAGCGGTTACGGCTGCCTCTTCAGCTACTGGTAAATCAGCGGTACCCGCAGTCAGAATAGAAATATTGCCAGTATAGTTGGTTTCTGGATTTCCTAAAGCACATATACGAGCAACTGGATAATAACGGAGGTTTAATACTTCTTCTTGGAGTTGGTCATACATTTGAGGCTCAATGCGAGTAGCCATGACTACTGTAGAGCGATCGCCCATAACTTGCATAATTTTAGCTATTTGAGCGGGAGTTTTTCCTGGGCCCCAAATAACTTCGGGAAACCCAGTTCTCAATTTGCGATGATGGTCAACTTTGGCAAAGTCTTCTACAGGCTCAAAATCAAAGTGTTTCAGCTTTTCGAGAGCTTTACTGGGGCTGACTTCACCCCTTGCAACTGCAAGGAGGAGATATTCAAGTGCTGATGGTTCGGTCATGCTTATTTACTTAAAAGCAGATATTATAGAAGATTATAGACTGATTTGATAAGGGAGAGAAAACCTTGAGCGACGAACAATCAACAATCAACAATCAACAATTAACAATCAACAATTAACAATTTTTGAGGTCTTAGGAATTATGCCATTAATTAAAGTTCAATCTTCGGTAAAATCCCCAGATACAGCTGTAGTTGAGGAGTTATTGAAAACTCTTTCTGCCAAGTTAGCTGCTCATGTAGGAAAACCAGAATCTTATGTAATGACTGTTTTTGAACCTGGTGTTTCTATGAGTTTTGGTGGCACTTTTGCGCCAGTTTGTTACATTGAAGTCAAAAATATTGGCACGATGAATTCTAGTTTAACTAAATCAATGAGCCAAGATTTTTGTCAGGAAGTCTATGACAATTTGGGAGTGGCAAAAAACAGAGTTTATATCGAGTTTACTGATGCAAAAGGTTATCTGTGGGGCTGGAATGGTTCTACTTTTGGCTAATATTAGTTCATGGTTGTGAGTAAAAACCACAACCAATTTTCACTGAATAACTGATGCAGGAATTGTAAAGTAAAATACTGTACCTAAACCCATCTGAGATTCTACCCAAATCCGCCCGCCATGAAGTTCAACAATTTTTTTGCAAGTTGCTAAACCAATCCCTGTACCAGAGGTCTTTGTTTCCTGCTCCAAGCGTTGAAAAACTTGAAAAATGCGCTCAAAGTTTTTGGGTTTAATCCCAATACCATTGTCTTGGATTTTAAAGAGCCATTCTCCTTCTTTTTCTTCTACTAGAATTTTAATTTCTAGAGGAACTTCAGGGCGGGAAAATTTAAGAGCATTACTGAGCAGATTTTGCAAGAGTTGGATGAGTAAAGTTTGATTTCCCATTACTATTGGTAGGGAATCGGATGTAACTTGAGCTTTTTGTTCATCTATGGCAATTTGCAAATTGTTTAAGGCCTGTTTTAGCACTTGGTTACAGTCTATGGGGGTAAGATACCCCCCTAGACTTTCTAAGCTTGCATGATTAAGTAAGTCATTAATAAAACTCTGCATCCACATCCCCGACTCTAAAATTTTATTCAGGTATGATTTAGCCTCTTGGTTTAGGATGTTTTGCTGCTGATATTCTAATATTTGGGTATAGCCAATGATACACTGTAGTGGCTGTTGTAAATCGTGGGATACAACATGGGCAAATTCTTCTAAAGCGTTGTTCGAGTGTTTGAGTTTTAGATTTATTTGTTCGAGTAAAGAATTTTTTTCTTGGAGTTGTTTTTGGAGCGACTGAATGCGTAGTTGATTTTCAACTCTAGCTACAACTTCTTCAAGTTGAAAGGGTTTGCTAATGTAGTCAACTCCGCCAACAGCAAAGGCTTGAACTTTATCAATTGGTTCATTTAAAGCACTAATAAAAATTACTGGAATATTTGTAAAATTTGGGTCAGCTTTTAACTCTTTACAAACAGAGTACCCATCCATTTCTGGCATTAAGATATCGAGCAAAATCAAATCTGGGCTTTCTCTCCTGGCAACTGCTAAGGCGTTTTTTCCATTGGTGGTTGGGCGAACTTTATAACCCTGCTTCGCTAATATCCCCATCAACAAACGTAAATTTTCTGGGGTATCGTCAACAACTAGAATGTCCGCTTTCGGTGGCAGAGAATAGGGTTCTGTCATCTTGTTACTTCTTTTAACTTTTCTTAATTATTTTAACTTTTTTGTCAATTTCTCTGTTTTGAACGGTTCTTTGCTTTCATTAGCAATCTTGAATTTTTCTTAATTTTTCTCAAGATTTTGCCAAATTGGTAACTTTGACTACTGAACATTATTTAAAATTAAAGTAAGGAATTAATTTTTTACTATCTAGGGGAGTTGACCAATGAAAACCCATAATCAAGTTGAATTTGTCAAAACTAACTATCTCAAGCCATCCCAGTTACTAATGATTATTTGGATTATGTTAGGCTCTTTCGCTTTGGGATTAATACCCATTATGTGTGCGATGGCTATTCCAGAAACATCTCCTGTCCCCTCAGAAGCTGCTTTATGGGATGTAATGAGGGATCAATAAAATTGCCCTTTTTCCAGGAATTTTAGCTAAAATATGAATTGATAATTAATAATCGATAATTGATAATGGATATTAAAGAAAGCGTCAAAATGGCAGTCACAACTTTAGTGGGAAATAAACTAAGAAGTGGGTTGACCATGTTAGGGATAATTATAGGAAATGCCTCAGTTATTGCTATGGTCGGAATAGGAGTGGGGGCGCAAAAATTGGCAGAAGAACAGTTTCAGTCTCTGGGCCCAAATGTGCTTTTTGTGGTGCCAGGAACGAGAGAAGCGCGTCAAACAACTTTTAATTTACCCAAAACTTTAGTATTAGAAGATGCAGAAGCGATCGCTGATATTGTCCCGACTGTGGCAGAAGTTGCTCCCCAAATTAACTCCAGACAAGTAATTACTTACCGCAACCAAAATATGGATGCTTTGATTAGTGGTGTCACTCCAGAATTTCTCTCAGTGAGAAGCTTTGATGTGTCAAAGGGAAGATTTATTAGTGACATCGATTTAAAACGCAATCAACGGGTGGCTGTTTTAGGTTCGGAAATAGTAGAAAGACTCTTTGGTACTCAAAATCCTCTTGGCAAACAATTACGCCTGAAAAATATTAGTTTTGAAATCATCGGTATCATGGAGTCTAAAGGTTCTTTTTTAGGTAATAATCAGGATGAAACAGTGTTTGTTCCTCTCACTACTATCGCCAATCAAATTGTGGGGCAAACTTCTCCCTATGGTACGGAAGTTAGTTTTATTTCGGTTTCGGCAAAAGATGAAAATAGTGTGCGAGCTGCACAATTTCAAATTGAAAATCTCCTCCGTTTGCGTCATCAAATTACGGGAGAAGATGATTTTGGCGTACAAACCCAGAAAGATATCTTACAGGTTGTGGGGACAATTACTGGGGGTTTGACTCTGATGTTAGCAGCGATCGCAGGTATTTCTCTTTTTGTGGGCGGTATCGGTGTCATGAATATCATGCTAGTTTCTGTAAGTGAACGTACTCAAGAAATTGGACTCCGCAAGGCGATCGGTGCGAGGGAAGAAGATATTCTCATCCAGTTTTTGATTGAAGCAATAATTCTCGCCGCCGCTGGAGGTTTATTTGGTACTTTGATTGGTGTAGGTGGAGTTAGTTTAGTAGCCGCATTTTCCCCTTTAAAGGCCAGTGTTTCCCCCGTAGCAGTTATAATGGCTGTGGGTGTTTCTGGGGGGATTGGTTTATTTTTTGGGGTTGTCCCCGCGCGACGAGCAGCTAAATTAGATCCCATTGTCGCCTTAAGAACTGCCTAATTCAGTTTCATTGTTGATGGTTGATGGTTGCCTTCTGCTAAAAATCCTTCTGTCTTCTGCCGCCTTTGATGGTTCAGACAAAACTTAGGTATGTGATTGATTGCCTAGATTTCAAAAGCCAGGTAATTCTAACTGACCACACTCATTTGCGTGATAGATTGGTGAATCTTTCGTAGCTTGATTACCACTCCCTTGATCCTGCTTCATCTTTCCCCCTACCCCAGGCAGGGCTGTTTCATTTTCAGGCTCAAATATTTGGTTTAGTAGCCAATTTAAGTAGTTGAGCTTCAGCTTTTGTAACTTATTAATAATCATAAGGAACTCATGCAACAGAGGGGGGGGGCGCTAAAGCGCAACTACGAGCAAAAAAAAAGTTAGTAGTTGCGCTTGAGCGCGCCCTCTCATAATAATAAATATTGAAAAAAAGTTAGTAGTTGCGCTTGAGCGCGCCCTCTCACAATAATAAATATTGAAAAAAAGTTAGTAGTTGCGCTTGAGCGCCCTCTCACAATAATCCATTGCAAGCATAACACAAAGCAGCCCTGCCTTTCCCTGGCAGGGCTGTTTCATTTAAATAAAACCAAAAGCCTGAAACAGTTGGCATTAAGCCATCTTTGGGCTTCAGTTACTGACTATTCCCCATTAATTTAATAAGATTAATAGCTATAGTTTTTAAAATCGACATATTTATTGCTGGTTGATGCTCATGAATTGGTGATATATCTTCATCTAAAATTACATCTTTCACCCAATGTAAACAATTTTCTATTTTCCAATGTCCCCTAATTAATGAAACAGCCCTGCCCCTACCCCCCTGCCGAACCTGCGGGAGTGTAACACAAATGAGCGCTCATTTGTTTATTGAACATTCTACCTCGTATCAACGCCAGGAATCGCAGGTTAAGTACTTGTGCAAAATTAATGTCTTTGAGGCAAGGGGCGCGGAGCCCCTTGTCTTATTGGTTTTTTCAAAAAACCATATGCCATTAATTTTGCTTATCTACTTAAAAGCCTTCTGCCTTCTGCCGCCTTTGATGGTTCAGACAGGGACTGTTTGGCGACGGAGAATTTCTAAATTAATGGTTAAATTATCATCGTGGCGATGGGCTTCCCATTGACCAGAAAATAAAAAATATATTTGCCATTCTCCCTGCATAAAATCATTATCTTCTGATACAGTGCCAGCATAATCAACAGAATGACGAGAACCCATCAGATAGGTTTTTGTAAAAGTAATTTTTCTGCCAATTACTTCGCCAATTATGTTGGCTTCACCTAAATAATTATCATCCAAAACGCTACCACTCAGGCTGTTGCCTCCCTGAACCAAAGTAAATTCAAAACGAGTGGGCACTCCTTCCTGCCAGTAAGTTCCCAGCCATGTACCGCTTAAATCTGTCATTGATAACACCAATTATTATACTGTGATGGGAATGATTTTAAATTATGGGTATGGGTATTGTAATCCTGTTTAGAAAGTCATACTAGAGCTAGTCTAAATCAGTTGTGCAATCCATACCCCCAAAAATGGCGTTGCTGAATTGTCCAATGAAACCCCAAAGTAGCGGAGTTGCGGAGTAGGGAGTAGGGAGTGGGGAGAGGGTTTTAGTTGGGTTAGTAGTTTTTGTAAATATATATTTCATGACTCTAAAAACGCAACGCCCCAAAGTAGCGGAGTTGCGGAGTAGGGAGTAGGGAGTAGGGAGAGGGTTTGAGTTGGGTTAGTAGTTTTTGTAAATATATATTTCATGACTCAAGGTTAATGGTTCATGGTTAACCATCAACCATCAACCATCAACCATCAACCATCAACCAAACCATCAACCATCAACCATCAACCATCAACCATCAACCATCAACCATCAACTATCAACCAAATCAGGAAGACCATCCTGCATCTTATCCAACCATTCAATTAAATTCTCTAATTGTTTTTGAGGTTTCAACACTCCTAAACCCCTAACTATGACTTTTTTGGGGGCATAAACAAAGCGAGAATGAAGGTGTTTCGGTAAATTTTCTAGCAGTAATTTCCAGGCAGGTTCTTCCATAGGTGTTTCTAAAACTATATTGTGTTTTCCCTCTGGTTTGATCCGCGAAAATCCCACTGACTTGGCTATTTGTTTTAATTCTACTATTTTTAATAATTGTTGTGCAGGAGGAGGAACAGGCCCATAGCGATCGCTCCATTCTGCTTCTATTTGTTGCAACTCCCGCAATGTTCCTGCTGTTGCTACTGCCCTGTAGGCCGCCATTTTCTGCTCTAAATCCCCGATATAATTAGCAGGAATAAAAGCGGTTAACTGCAAATCTATTTGCGTGTCTTCTACTTTGGGTATTTCTTGTCCCTGAACTTCCCTAATTGCCTCCTGCAACATTTCCATATACAATTCAAAACCAATTGCTTCCATTTGTCCCGACTGCTCTGCACCCAAAAGACTGCCTATACCCCTAATTTCCATGTCTCGCATTGCTAAATGATAGCCCGAACCTAGCTGGGTAAACTCTTGTATTGCTTGCAAACGTTTTCTGGCTGTTTCTGTCAGTGTCTCTTGGCGAGGATATAATAACCAAGCATGAGCTTGAACTCCAGCTCTGCCTACTCTCCCACGCAATTGATACAGTTGTGCTAACCCAAATTTTTGGGCATCTTCTACAATAATAGTATTTACTCTGGGAATATCTAATCCAGATTCAATAATTGTGGTGCAAACCAAAATATCTGCTTCTCCATTATTAAAAGCAAGCATAGTTTGTTCCAATTCTGCTTCTGCCATTTGTCCATGTCCAATGGCAATTCTTGCTCCTGGTACTTTCTCCTGTATTTTTCCTGCTACTTCTTCTATGCCTTCTACCCTTGGCACCACATAAAATATTTGTCCACCCCGATCTAATTCATTTCTAATTGCTGTTCTAATTATCTCTAAATTATATGCTGCTAAATGGGTTTTAATGGGACGACGGGATGGGGGTGGGGTAGTAATTAAACTCATTTCCCTAATTCCTGATAGAGACATATATAAAGTTCTGGGAATCGGAGTAGCAGTAAGAGTCAGCACATCTACCTGGGTTTTCATCTCTTTAACCTTCTCTTTCTGATTTACCCCAAATCGCTGTTCTTCATCAATTACTAATAACCCTAAATCCCTGAATTTTGTCCCTTTTCCTAATAACTGCTGGGTTCCCACTACTATATCTAATTCTCCTGTAGCTAGACGTTCGAGTATTTCTTTTCTTTCCGATAGGTTCCGAAAACGATTTAGCAAACCCACATTAATGGGATAAGGGGCAAAACGTTCTTTTAAAGTATGATAATGTTGTTGAGTTAAGATAGTTGTCGGTGCGAGAAAAGCTACTTGTTTATTTCCACTGGTAACAGCTTTAAAAATTGCCCGTATTGCTACTTCTGTCTTACCAAATCCCACATCCCCACAAACAAGACGATCCATGGGGCGATCGCTTTCTAAATCTCTTTTTACATCTTGTACTGCTTTCAATTGATCTGGAGTAGGTTGATAGGGAAAAGAATCTTCTAATTCTAACTGCCAGGGAGTATCTGCGGGATAAGCATAACCTGATAATTGGGAGCGCCTAGCGTATAATTTCACTAAATCCACTGCCAACTTTTTCACTGCTTTCCTTACCTTATTTTTTGCTTGTTTCCAAGCTTGGCTGGACATTTTATGCAGTGTTGGCTGTTTTTCTGGCGTCTGACGATATGGCGCTAATAACTCTAATGAATCTGCTGGTACTCTTAGCAAACCATCTGCGTATTTTATCACCAAATATTCCCTATTTTCTAAACTCTCCAACTTAATAAATTGCCCCACCCCATGATTTTTATGAGTCACATAATTCCCTGGACTTAGTTTATTAATATCCACCTGTTTTGCTGCTGCGCGGCGACGTTTGCGCACATAGCCTGGTGTGGCTAAACTATGTTGTCCAAAAACATCTCTATCGGTAACAACTACTATTCTAAATGTGGGTAACACAAATCCTTCTAATTCTGCTACCCCTGAATATTTTAGGGCTGTTGCTGTATTTTGCAAGTGGAGTTTTTCCACTACTCGATAGTCCTTGGGATTCGGTATAAATTGAGCAGGACAATCATGTTCTTGCAAGAGGGAAACTAAACGGGAAGGTTGAGCAGAAATTAACCAAGTTGAGTATTTATCTAAAGTGATCCCACTATAAATTGGTCTTTTTCCCCGAATAATTTCCGCTAAAGTTGCAAACTGATGGGGAGTCACAGGGAGAGGACGACTAGAGAGATTTACTGCCTCATTTTCCCTTTCATCTACTAATTCTGATAAATATAATTGTGAAAACTTGGCTGTTAACTTGCTCAGAGAAACATCAAAACCACGATGGAGTTTGATAAGTGGAGTTTGTCTGTTGAGCACTTCCCATTGTTCCTCAGCATATTCTACCCAGCGATCGCCATGAGCGCGACATTGCGCCAACTCATCCACTGCACATAAAGTATTTTCTGGCAAATAATCTAATAAGCAAGCTGGTTCTGCAAAAGCTGCCCCTAAAAAACAATTTATCTTATCAATTTCCTCAATCTCTGGCAAATAAGCAGCAATAATCGGCGCAAAAGTAGTTGGCGTAAGTATTAATTGTTTAATTTCATCGAGGGAACGTTGAGTTGCAGGATCAAACTCTCGCAACTGTTCTAATTCATCTCCCAACCATTCCAAACGCACTGGTAATTCTGCTGCTACAGGAAATATATCTATGATATCACCTCGCCGACTCCATTGCCCCTCACTTTCCACTAGGGGGACTCTTTCATATCCCAATTTTGTTAATTTAGCATTAATATCTTTTGCCTCCCAAACCATGCCCTGAGAAAGAGTCAGACAATAGTTTTGGAAAATTTCTGCAGGAGGGAGATGGGGTTGAAGCGATCGCTCTGTTGCCACTATTGCTACTTGCTCTCCCCCTAGCTGTAAATCTGCCAATACCTGCATTTGTCCCCAGATCATCTCTTCTGAACTTTCTGGATCATAGGGTGTTGCTTCCGATGTCGGATAAAAATGCACTGCCTTCCAACCCATTGCTTCGAGTTGCGCCGCCCAGCGCCCTGCCTCTTCTATAGTTGCTGTGATTACCAACAAGTTTTTATCTTTCAAGTTCGCCAAACTCGAAGCTACTAACCCCTTTGGCAAACGGGGAAGCCCAGTTAAACTCAGCATTCCCTTTTTGTCCAGCTTCTTTTGTAGCTCTTCTGTCAGCGATGACTGTTCTAAAGCGCGAATCACTGAAGCAAAAGTCATTTTTTTCCTGCCTCTGGTTAATCGTTCATATTTTACAGGATTTGTGGTAGAGGCAATTCATGAATTGCCCCCACGCGCTCTGATTTTAAAAATCTCACAAATCATTTAGGCTTGCTATAGTAGATCTCTTGCGAAATTACGAAAAACTGTCATCCTGAGCGCCAGCGAAGGATCTCGGAGATCCTTCGCTGGCGCTCAGGATGACCATTTTAAGTTTGGACTTCTCGCTTAAGGTCTAGTTAATCGTTCATAGTCACAATCAACAATCAACAATGAACGATAAAAGATGATAATTAATTGCAGCCACTAAACACCACTTCTGGGAATTTAGCCTGAGCCTGCATCATGTTTGTAGTTTTGTTATTTTCTTGCCAAAAATTGATTACTTCTGTGGCTTTATTAAGTATTTCAATTCTTTCAGCTTCAGAAATCCAGTTTTTAGCGTCCAACTCATCTTTAAGTTGTTGCCACGCATCGTTACGGGGCCAGAAAAAATAAGCAGTTAAGGGACTTGTGCCTTTACCCACTAAATGATCAACAGCGATCGCCACATCTTTATCTAACCAGAGAACCTTTAAAATAAATCTAGATTCCAACTAAACCTCCAACGAATGTATTAAGATTTTTAATTATACTTGACAGCTTTTTATTCTAACCCATTGAGGCAATCCTTGGCAGATTATTATTCTGAGTATTTATGATAGTTATCTTTGATATTGACGGAGTGGTGCGGGATGTGGGCGGTTCTTACCGCAGGGCGATCGCCGATACAGTGGCTCATTTTACCAATGGTCTGTACCGACCAACTATGGAAGACATCGATCAATTGAAGTCTGAGGGTGTTTGGAATAATGACTGGAAAGCATCTCAAGAACTAATTTACCGCTATTTTCAAGCAGCAGGACAAGAACCCAGTCAAATAAATCTCAACTATAACAACCTGGTTGACTTTTTCCAATCTCGTTATCGAGGTACAGACCCAGAAAACTGGAATGGCTACATTACCACAGAACCTTTATTATTGCAAAGCAAATATTTAGCCCAACTTACCGCCAGTGGCATTAACTGGGGTTTTTTCAGTGGTGCAACTAGGGGGTCAGCGGAATATGTTTTAAAAAAACGCCTCGGACTCGAAAACCCCGTACTCATAGCTATGGAAGATGCTCCTGGTAAACCTGACCCCACAGGGTTATTTGCAGCAGTTCAGCTATTAGAAACCCCCAGGGCTAATACTCCCGTAATTTATGTTGGTGATACCGTTGCCGATATTTACACAATTGTTCAGGCTCGAAAAATACACCCAGAAAGGCTTTGGATTGCCGTAGGCATTTTGCCCCCCCATGTTCAGTTAAACCCTGAAGTTCAAAATGCCTATACTGCTCAATTAAAAGAAGCTGGTGCTGCTATTATTTTTAAGAATGTGCAGCAGTTAACCCCACAAGCAATCTCTAATATATTACTTTAATGGGGCGATATGGTTGATGGTTGATTGCAATTAATGGCGGGAATGCTCACCAGAAAAAAAACTGTGCGCAGCGCACTCCTTAATTATAGTAATTTTGGCTCAATTGTATTAAATACTACAATTTGTATCTTGTTCATCCAGATCACCATAAACGTCAAAATAAACAACCTTACATTTTTTCTCTTCTAAGTGCTTTTTCTACCGCTTTTCTTGACTTTCGCAAGAGATCTATTCAGGTTGCTTAATGCTCTAGCTCTGTAGTTTTCATCCCCAATATTTCTCGCTGCAGCTTTTGCTTTTGGGAATAAATTTTCAGGTAAATGGGGTGCGAGGTTGCTTAATGCTTTTGCTCTTTGGTTTTCATCCCCAATATTTCTCGCTGCAGCTTTTGCTTTTGGGAATAAATTTTCAGGTAAATGGGGTGCGAGGTTGCTTAATGCTTTAGCTCTTTGGTATTTATCCCTAATATTTCTCGCTGCAGCTAGTTCTTCTGGGAATAAATTTTCAGGTAAATGGGGTGCGAGGTTGCTTAATGCTTCTGCTCTTTGGTTTTCATTCCCAATATTTCTCGCTACTGCTAGTGCTTCTGGGAATAAATTTTCAGGTAAATGGGGTGCGAGGTTGCTTAATGCTTTAGCTCTTTCGTATTCATTCTTAATATTAGACATCTCCAGAAAATAAAATTAAACTCGCTCGTAGTAAGGGCTTTAGCCCTTCTCAACCCTAATAATTGGAGATGTCTAATGTATAACTGGGTTAAAACTATCACTTTCTTTTAAATCTCCTTGATAGTTTATTTCAGGTAAAAATTCATCAATGGCTAACACTGCTAAAGTATTTAGATATACTTGTTTAGGTTTAAAATTACTGGTTTGCTCATGGGCAAATTTTTTAGCTATTTGATGATGTTTGGCGGTTAGATCAACTGTGAAAGTATGTTCTAAATCGATAGTCATTTTAGTTCCTCCTATGTATTAAGCAAGTTGAAAAAATCGGCGTTGTCGTCTTGTAAAACTTTAATTAAAATATTGAGAGCTTTACTTCGGCGTCTGACTTGAGTTTTGGGAATGCCAATTAATTCATAAATTTGTCTGTATTTAACTCCAAAAATTGAAGCTATTGTTTGATAATCATACTCAGGGAGAGGAGGGAGATTGGATAGGTTAAACCTTGTTTCTATTTCGCTGATTCTTGCTCCAATTTGTTCCCTCTCAATAATATACTGTTCAAC